>NZ_JBSGBF010000014.1:0-103379 GCF_053601115.1 Streptomyces sp. NPDC004788 | reverse complement strand
GTCAGGGGCCTTCCGGCTGGTGTCCGAGGGGGGACTTGAACCCCCACGCCCGATAAAGGGCACTAGCACCTCAAGCTAGCGCGTCTGCCATTCCGCCACCCGGACCGGGTGTTTGTCGTCCCGGGTGTTCCCCGCGGCGACATGGATAACTCTACCAGGGGTTCGAGGCGGCTTTCACCAGCGTTTTCCGTGGTCAGTGGGGTGAGGTCGCCTTGTTGTCCTTGATCCAGTCCTGATCGTCCTGCCAGGCGTACGGGGTGTGGCCGACGGCGTACGCGGAGTGGAGGCCGCAGCGGCGCTAGGTCAGCACCGAGGTCAGCCGGGCCGAGACGACCACGTTGCCCGTGTAGCCGCCGTCCTCCGCGTACGGGCCGCCGCAGGTGATCAGGCGCAGTTCAGGGCTGCCCGTGGAGCCGTAGACGCGCTTGGCCGGGAAGCCCTCCTTGGGGACGACCTCGATGCCGTACACCGTGAAGACCGCCGTCCGCCCGTCGGCGCGCGCGATCTCGACGCGCTGTCCGCGGGCGAGCGCGCCGAGGTCGTAGAAGACGGCACGGCCGCCGGGGGTGTCGACGTGGCCGACGACGACCGCGGTGCCGCGTTCGCCGGGGGTGACGGCGCCGGTGAACCAGCCGGCGAGAGCGCGGTCGTACGGGGACGGGGCCTCGATCCAGCCGTCGGCGTCCAGGCCCACCCGGACCACGGGCGCGTCGACGCGGAGGGCCGGCACCCGGACCCGTACGGGCGGGGACGCGGGCAGCGGGCCGGGGGCGGCCGTGGCGCCGGCCGGGGCCTGGCCCGGGGCGGCGGCGGGCGGCGGCTGCGGGGGCCCTTCGGCGTGCCACTCCCCCGCGCCGCCGCGGACGAGGTGCACGCCCACCAGGAGGACGACGGCGACGACGCCCCACGCGCCGCGCCGACCCGGCCCGTTCGACCCCTGCACGTGTGTCCCGCCCTCTCCTCGTGAACGGCGCTCCTCCGCCCCGGTCCTCGTCACACCAGGGGCGGAGGAGCTGTCTGATCGGCGCGTCGCCTAGGCCCCGCTGTTCTCTCGGCGGCGCATCAGGACCACCGCGGCGCCGAGCGCGCCGACGATGAGCACGCCGCCCGTGACCATCTCGGCGGTGCCGACGCCGGCGGCGCCGAAGCCGGCCTTCACGCCCTTGCGGGCGCCGGTCTCGTGGGCGCCGGTCTCGTGGGCGCCGTCCTGGTGGCCGTCGGCGGCGATGGTGAGGGTGGTGGTGCCGCGCTCGCCCTTGCAGTCGAAGGTGATCTCGTACTGGGTGCCGGCCTTGGCGTCGAGGTCGACGGTGGCGGTGCCCTCGTGACCCTCGTTGAGGGTGACGGTGTCGAAGACGCCGGAGGTGACGGTGACCGTCGGCACCTCGCAGCCGTCGGACTTGAGCGTGACGGTGCCGCCGGGAGCGACCGTCCGGGGGGCCACGGAGAAGCCGAAGGACGTGATGTTGTGCCCCGAGCCGCCGCCGTCGTTCCGCGGAAGGCCGCCGTCGTTCTGGGGAAGGCCGCCCCCGTTCTCCGGGAAACCGCCGTCGTTCTCCGGGAATCCGCCGCCGGGACCGCCGACCGGGCCGAGACCCGGACCTCCGTCCTCCGCCAGGGCGAGGGGCGCCGCCAGGGCGACGAGGGCCACGGGGGCGAGCAGGGCTGCGGAGACGGCGGCACGTATCGCGCGCATGGCGGTCCTCCAGATCACGCGAGGGCGGGCGCGGAGCGTTTCCGCTGAGGGGCCGGGACACGACCCTCGCCGCGATCGAAGCTAGGCGCGCCCGGGTCGCCCCGCCACCGCTCTCCGCCGAACGGGGCACGGCGCGCCGGAGGAGCCGCGGCGGCTACGGAACGCGGACGACCTGGCCCGCGTACGAGAGGTTGCCACCGAAGCCGAAGAGGAGGACCGGGCCGCCGGAGGGGAGTTCGCCGCGCTCGACCAGCTTGGCCAGGGCGAGCGGTACGGAGGCGGCGGAGGTGTTGCCGGACTCGACGACGTCGCGGGCGACGACGGCGTTGACCGCGCCGATCTTCGCGGCGAGCGGCTCGACGATCCGCAGGTTGGCCTGGTGGAGGACGACGCCGGTCAGCTCCTCGGGGGCGATGCCGGAGCGCTCGCAGACCTGGCGGGCGAGGGCCGGGAGCCTGTGGGTGGCCCAGCGGTAGACGGCCTGGCCCTCCTGGGCGAAGCGCGGCGGAGTGCCCTCGATGCGGACGGCGTGGCCCATCTCGGGGACCGAGCCCCACAGGACGGGGCCGATCGCGCCCGTGTCGGTCTCCGTGGCCTCGACGACCGCCGCACCGGCGCCGTCGCCGGTGAGGACGCACGTGGTGCGGTCGGTCCAGTCGGTGACGTCGGTCATCTTGTCGGCGCCGATGACGAGGGCGCGGCGGGCGGCGCCGGCGCGGATCGCGTGGTCGGCGGTGGCGAGGGCATGGGTGAAGCCGGCGCAGACCACGTTGAGGTCCATGGTCGCGGGCGAGGCCATGCCGAGGCGGGCGGCGACGCGGGCGGCGGTGTTCGGCGAGCGGTCGATCGCGGTGGAGGTGGCGACGAGCACCAGGTCGATGTCGGAGGCGCCGAGCCCGGCGGTGGCGAGGGCCTTGCCGGCGGCGTGCGCGGCGAGTTCGTCGACGGGCTCCTCGGGCCCGGCGACGTGCCGGGTGCGGATGCCGACCCGGCTGGTGATCCACTCGTCGCTGGTGTCGACGAGGGCGGCCAGGTCGTCGTTGGTGAGTACCTTCGCGGGCTGATAGTGCCCGAGCGCGGCGATTCGTGTGCCCGTCATGCCCGGGGCCCCCTTGCTGGTTCGTTTCTTCGTTCCCCGCCGGGTCACGCCTGGCAGGACCACCCAGTCTTGCCAGCGACTGATGGGTAACAGGTGACGTAAACCACCAAGATTCGCCCGGACTGCCTGTCCGACCGTGACAAGAGGAGAATGGGCCGGTCAGACCACCGGCGAGAGAAACGAGTGCGGTCACATGGGACGGGTCACCGAGCGACGGCGTGTCGTGCGCATCCGCGGCGGGGCGGTGAGCTCCCGGCCGGACACGCTGGTGGCGGAGGAGCCGCTGGAGATCCGGCTGAACGGCAGGCCGATCGCCATCACCATGCGCACGCCCGGCGACGACTTCGCGCTCGCGGCCGGGTTCCTGGTGAGCGAGGGCGTGCTCGCGGCCGCCTCGGACGTGCGGAACATCGTGTACTGCGCGGGCGCCAAGGACGACGGCACCAACACGTACAACGTGGTGGACGTCAAACTCGCTCCGGAGGTCGTCGTCCCCGACATCACGCTGGAGCGGAACGTCTACACGACGTCCTCCTGCGGCCTGTGCGGCAAGGCGAGCCTGGACGCGGTGCGCACGACGGCCCGCTTCCCGATCGCCGACACTCCCCCGCTGCGGCTGACGCCCGGGCTGCTCGCCGGGCTGCCGGACCGGCTGCGGGCGGCGCAGCGGGTGTTCGACCGGACCGGCGGCCTGCACGCGGCGGCGCTGTTCTCGGAGGACGGCGAACTGCTCGACGTACGCGAGGACGTGGGCCGGCACAACGCCGTCGACAAGCTGGTCGGACGGGCGCTGCGGGAGGGGCTGCTGCCGCTGGAGCGGGCGGTGCTGCTCGTGTCGGGGCGGGCCTCGTTCGAGCTGGCCCAGAAGGCGGTGATGGCGGGCGTTCCGGTGCTCGCGGCGGTGTCGGCGCCGTCGTCGCTGGCGGTGGACCTGGCGGCGGAGACGGGTCTGACGCTGGTCGGTTTCCTGCGCGGGCACGACATGAACGTGTACGCGGGCGAGCACCGGATCGATCTGGAGGCGGAAGGGATCCGCTAGTTCTTCGGCGGGTCGATCATCTGGAGTTCGAGGGTGGCCGGGGGCGGGGCGATGCCGGGGCCGCCGGCCTCGGTCCAGGCGAGGACCTCGTCGAGGCAGTCCGCGTCGGCGCTCCAGCCTATCCAGGCGGCCCGGCCGCCCCTGCGCCGTCCCTCGGTGGACGGCTGCACGACCAGGACGTTCGCCTGGGCGCAGGGTCCGAGGCAGTCGCTGGTACGGACGATCAGCCGGCCGCCGGAGGCCGCGGCGGCCGCGCGGAGCCTGGCCAGCTGGCCGTCGTGGTCCTGGCCGGGGTTCTTGCGGGCGTCGCCGCAGCAGCAGCCGCGGCAGACGACGAGGGAGCAGGGGCGGGCCCCGTACCGTATCGGCACTCGGGTCACGCGGCGCCGTCCCTGGCGTCGTCCGGGGTGCCGTCCAGGGTGATCGCGTCAGCGGCGGTGACGGTGCCGAGGCGCGGGAAGTCGAGCTGGACGGACGCCTGGTGCTCGTCGGCGGTGAGGGCGGTCATGGCGTCCTCGGCGAAGACGAGGTCGTAGCCGTGGTCGGCGGCGGCGCGGGCGGTGGACTCGACGCCGAGGTTGGTGGCGATGCCGCCGAACACGACCGTCGTGGCCCCGTGCTTCTGGAGCAGCTCGTGGAGACCGGTGCCCCGGAAGCCTCCGATGGTGCGCTTGACGACGACGTCGTCGCCGTCGTGGACGAGCTCGGCGACGAGGTCGCTGCCGGGCGGCTGGGTGTCGACGCCCGGCCGTTCGACCCGGATGTGGACGACGGGCGCGCCGGCGGCGCGGAAGGTGCCGGCGAGCCGGCCGGCGGCGGCGAGGACGTCGGTGCCGGGGCGGGGGGCGAGGGGCAGCGCGACGATGCGTTCCATCAGGTCGACGAGGACGAGCGCGGTGCGGCCGGGATCGAGTGAGGGCATGGGAGCACCGTATCGGCCCGGATGATCATCACGGGCCGGGCGGGGATGTGATCCCGCCAACGGGGTCAGGCGCCGGGGTGGGGGCCGGGGTCGGCGGCGAGGCTGGTGCCGGGGCCCTTGTCCGCTTCCTGCGGTTCTTCCGGCTCGAAGGCGATACGGCGGAGCAGCGCGAGGAACCGGGTGCGCTCGTCCTCCGCGAGCGGGGCGAGGAGTTCCTCGTTGGCGCGGGCGGCGAGGCTTCGGCAGCGGTCGAGGAGGACGAGTCCGTCGGGTGTGACAGTGATGGCGTTCTTGCGCCGGTCCTTGGGATCGGGGGCGCGGCTGACCAGCTCGTCGGCCTGGAGGTCGTTGAGGATGCCGACCATGTCCTTGGGGTCGATGGCGAGGCTGCGGCCGAGGGCGGCCTGGGCGACGGGGCCGCGTTCGGCGACGGCGGCGAGCACGGCGTGGTGCCACATGCGCAGGCCCTCGTCGGCGAGTGCGGCGGCGACCAGGCCGCGGCCGCGGGCGGCGGCGCGGCCGAGGAGCCAGCTGGGGAGGTCGGCGATGGCGCGGGGGGCGGGAGGGGTGTCGGCGGCCATGGCCGGAAGTCTACGCCGGATCGAAGAGAAACATTGGACATCCCAACGATCCATGCCTAGAGTGACGATCGTTGGGAACCCCAATGAATCACTTTCCCATGAATCACATCTGATGAATTCCCTGCGTGGAGGTGTCGCCCGTGCGGCGAGTCGTTCATTCCGTCAACGGTGGTCCCGAGGTCCTGTTCGTCGAGGAGGCGCCCGCCCCCCGGCCCGGCAGCGGTGAGCTCCTCGTCCGGGTCGAGGCGATCGGCGTGAGCCTGCCCGGGGTGCGCCGGGTCCGCGCCGGTGGCGAGCCCCAGCCGCTCGGCGGCGAGGTGGCCGGCACGATCGAGGCGCTCGGCCCGGACACCGCCGGGTCCGGGTTCGCCGTCGGCGACCGGATCACCGGCATCTGCTTCGGCCACGGCTACGCCGACCTCGCTCTCGTCCACACCGCGATGGCCTCCCGCGTCCCGGCCGGAGCGACCGCCGTCGACGCCGTCTCCCTGGTGCGCAGCGGCCTCGTCGCCCGAGGCGCCCTGGACGCGGCCCGCATCCGGCCCGGCGAGTCCGTCCTGGTCACCGCCGCGGCCAGCGGCGTCGGCCAGCTCGCCGTCCCGCTCGCCCGGCTGCTCGGCGCGGGCCGGGTCGTCGCGGCGGCCGGCTCGCCCGGGAAGGCCGCGTTCCTGCGCGGACTCGGCGCCGACGAGGTCGTCGCCTACGACCAGGAGTCCTGGGGCGAGCCGGTGGACGTCGTACTCGACGCCGTCGGCGGCGACCTCCTCTCCCGCGCCGTCGCCGCGCTCGCGCCGGGCGGCCGGCTCGTCGCGTACAGCTCGGGCGGCGGCACGGTCCAGGCGTACGACCTGCTCGCCGGCGCCAAGTCGGTCATCGGCTTCCAGATGGCCCACCTGGTCCGCAGCCGCCCGACCGACTACGCCGCCTGGCGCGACGAACTGTGGGCGCTGCACGCCGCCGGACGCCTGAAGCCCGCCGTCCACGCGACCGTGCCGCTGGAACGGGCGGGCGACGCGCACGCGATCATCGAGCGCCGCGAGAACCTGGGCAAGGTCGTCCTGGTGCCGTGAACGGCGCGGCT
This sequence comes from Streptomyces sp. NPDC004788, assembly GCF_053601115.1. Classification (NCBI taxonomy): domain Bacteria; kingdom Bacillati; phylum Actinomycetota; class Actinomycetes; order Kitasatosporales; family Streptomycetaceae; genus Streptomyces; species Streptomyces sp. NPDC004788. The sequence continues at coordinate 96,961 of NZ_JBSGBF010000014.1, read as the reverse complement.
CCGGCAACCCCGGGCGCGCTCAGGCCCCGTACACCCGCACATGCACATGCCCGTCGCGCGGATACGCGGGCGGGGACGCGGGCAGGACCGCGCTCAGCTCGTATCCGCCCTTCCGCGCGACGCGGCAGGACGCCGCGTTGTCCACCTGGTGCAGGAGCTCCAGGCGCGTCAGCCCGTCGTCGGCGAAGGTCGCGAAGGCCCAGTCGGTCAGGGCCCGCAGGGCCCGGGGCGCCACGCCCCGGCCGCGGGCGTGGGCGGCGGTCCAGTAGCCGACCGTGGCGGACGAGGCGCCGGGGGCGACGCCGCCGAGGACCACGTGTCCCACCACCCGCGCCGTCCCGCCCGGCTCCCCGGGCTCCAGGACGGCGAACGCGAAGCGATCACCCGCCTCCCAGCCCCGCTGCTGCCTGCGGACCCAGTCGGCGGCCCCGGCCTCGTCGTCCACGGCCATGCTCGTCCAGCGGCGCAGGTCCGCGTCCCGGGCCAGCTCGACCAGGCCGGGGGCGTCCGCCTGTTCCCAGGGACGCAGCGAGAGGGCGGGGGACGAGGGCAGGGCGTCCGTCGTCAGCGGTGTGGTGATCTTGTCCATCGGGCGAGCCTACGCAGTCGAGGCCGCCCCCGCCGACGGTTCGGCCACGACCGGCTCGGCGACCACGGTCGCCGCCTCCTCCGTCGCCTCGGGATCGCACGCCCGGCGCCGTGCGATCACCGCGCAGACCATGAGCTGCATCTGGTGGAAGAGCATCAGCGGGAGCACGGCCAGCGAGGCCTGGGGGCCGAAGAGGATGCTGGCCATGGGGAGGCCGGCGCCCAGGCTCTTCTTGGAGCCGGCGAACTGGATGGCGATCCGGTCCTCGCGGCCGAAGCCGAGGCGGCGAGCGCCGTACCAGGTCAGGGCCAGCATCACGGCGAGCAGCACCGCCTCGGCGACGAGCAGCAGCCCGAGCCGGGCCGGGGTCACCAGGTGCCAGACGCCGCGGGTCATGCCCTCGCTGAAGGCGGTGTAGACGACGAGCAGGATGGACCCCCGGTCGACGCGACCGAGAACCTTCTTGTGCCGCGTGACGAACCCCCCGATCCAGCGGCGCGTGAGCTGCCCGGCGAGGAACGGCGCGAGGAGCTGGAGCACGATCTTCAGCATCGAGTCGGCCGAGAAGCCGCCCGCGCCGTGCCCGAGGAGCAGGCCGGCGAGCAGCGGCGTGAGGACGATGCCGGCGAGCGAGGAGAACGAGCCGGCGCAGATCGCGGCGGGCACGTTGCCGCGGGCGATCGAGGTGAAGGCGATCGAGGACTGGATGGTCGACGGCACCAGGCAGAGGAAGAGGAAGCCGTGGTAGAGGTCCGGCGTCAGGACCGTCGGCACCAGCCCGCGCGCCGCGAGCCCGAGCACCGGGAAGAGCAGGAAGGTGCAGGCCAGGACGGTGACGTGGAGCCGCCAGTGCCGCAGGCCGTCGAGCGCCTCGCGGGTCGAGAGCCGTACCCCGTAGAGGAAGAAGAGCAGCGCGACCGCACCCGTCGAGGCGCCGCTCGCGACCGTCGCCGCCGCCCCGGAGGCCGGCAGGAGCGCGGCGACACCGACCGTGGCGAGCAGCGCCAGGATGTACGGGTCGATCGGCAGCCAGGACGGCAGCGGGGACCGGCGCGGGCGGGCGGACGTACGGGAGCTCATGCGTCCATCGTGGTGGACGGCCCGGCGATCGGGAATCCCGTACAGCGCACTGACTGTCATCACGAATCGCGATAACGGCTCGGTGCGGCGCTATCGTCGGGGTGTGTACGAGCCGACCCAGCTGCGCACCTTCCTGGCCGTCGCGCAGACGCTGAGCTTCACGCAGGCCGCCCGGCGGCTCGGCCTGCGCCAGTCGACCGTCAGCCAGCATGTGCGGCGCCTGGAGGAGGCGACCGGTCGGCCCCTGTTCGTCCGCGACACGCACGGCGTGGAGCTGACCGAGGACGGCGAGGCGATGCTCGGCTTCGCCCGCTCGATCCTGGAGGCGCACGAGCGGGCGGCGGCCTTCTTCACGGGGACGCGGCTGCGCGGCCGGCTGCGGTTCGGGGCGTCGGAGGACTTCGTGGCGACCCGGCTGCCGGAGATCCTGGAAGGCTTCCGGCGCGAGCACCCCGAGGTCGACCTGGAGCTGACGGTCGAGCTGTCGGGCACGCTGCAGGCCCGGCTCGAAGCGGGCCGGCTCGACCTCATCCTGGCCAAGCGGCGCGGCGACCAGCCGGAGCTGGGCGGCGAGGAGCTGGTCTGGCAGGACACGCTGGTGTGGATCGGCGCGCCCCGGCTGCGGCTCGACCCGGACCGCCCGGTACCGCTGATCGTCTTCCCGCCGCCCGGCATCAGCCGCGCCCGCGCCTTCGAGGCGCTGGAGGCGCAGGGCCGGCCGTGGCGGATCGCGTGCACGAGCACGAGCCTGAGCGCCAACGTGGCGGCGGCCCGCGCCGGGCTCGGCGTGATGGCCCACACCCGGGGCCTGATGCCGCCCGGCCTCGTCGAACTGCCGGCCCGGGCGGGGCTCCCGGAGCTGGGCGCGGTCGACTTCGTGCTGCGCAAGGGACGGCGGCGCGGGCCGACCCAGGACGCGGCGGACGCGCTGGCCGCGGCGATCCTGGCGGGCGGCGACCGCCTCCAGCGCCCGCGCGGCGGACCACGGCACGACACGTAGCCGCCGTGCGGCGGGCTCGACCCCGCGTCGTCCCGTGATCAGCCCGTACAGATTCCGTGGAGATTCCCTCCCACCAGGGCTTACCGGCGGTCACACAACGGGCCCCGGGAGGCCCCTCCTGCCCGGCCTTCGGGCCCTGACCTGCCGCGACGCGCAATGTCGCGGGCTTGGTGAAGCCCCTCCCGTCCGGCTGCGGCGTGGGGTAGGTTCACCCGCGCCGTACGGAGCGCGAGATCGAGCGGGGCGAGGAGCAGGCCAGTGCGCGAGTTCACCGTGCCGCCCGTCGAGGCGGCGCCACAGGTCGGCGGTCTTGCGGACGTGGTGTTCGACCGCGCAGAGCTCCAGCCGGATCGGGCCGTACTCGGGCGCAAGGACGCCGAGGGGCAGTGGCGGGACGTGACGGCGGCCGGGTTCCGCGACGAGGTCCTGGCACTGGCGAAGGGGCTGATCGCGCAGGGAGTGCGGTTCGGCGACCGGGTCGCGATCATGTCGCGCACCCGCTACGAGTGGACGCTGTTCGACTTCGCGCTGTGGACGCTCGGGGCCCAGCCGGTGCCGGTCTATCCGACGTCGTCCGCCGAGCAGGTGCTGTGGATGCTGCACGACGCCGAGGTGACGGCGTGCGTGGTGGAGCACGAGGACCACGCGATGACGATCGGTTCGGTGATCGACCGGCTGCCCCGGCTGCAGCGGCTCTGGCAGCTGGACTCGGGCGACGGCGCGGTCGCCGAGCTGACCGCGGCGGGCGCGGAGATCGACGAGGACGTGGTGCACCGGCACCGGCGGGCGGTGACGCCCGAGTCGGTGGCGACGATCATCTACACCTCGGGGACCACGGGCCGCCCCAAGGGCTGTGTGATCACGCACGCGAACCTGATGTTCGAGTCGGACATGGTGATCGGCCGCTGGGAGCCGGTCTTCCGCTCCAGGCCCGGTGACGAGGCGTCCACCCTGCTCTTCCTGCCGCTCGCCCACGTCTTCGGGCGGATGGTGGAGGTGGCGGCGATCCGGGGCGGGGTGAAGCTGGCGCATCAGCCGGTGCTCGCCGCGGCCGAGCTGCTGCCGGACCTGCAGGCGTTCCGCCCGAGCTTCGTGCTCGCCGTGCCGTACATCTTCGAGAAGGTCTTCCACGCCGCCCGCCGCAAGGCCGAGGGCGACGGCAAGCGGGGCGCGTTCGACAAGGCCGTGGACGTGGCGGTGCGCTACGCGGAGGCGATGGAGCACAAGGCGTTCGGGATCGGCCCGGGGCCGTCGGCCGGGCTCCGGATGCAGCACCAGTTCTTCGAGAAGACGGTGTACGTGAAGGTCCGCGAGGCGCTCGGCGGCCGCGTGCGGCACGCGATGTCGGGCGGCTCGGGGATGGACCGGCGGCTCGGTCTGTTCTTCGAGGGCGCGGGCGTCACGATCTACGAGGGGTACGGCCTGACGGAGTCGTCCGCGGCGGCGACGGCGAACCCGCCCGAGCGCACCAAGTACGGGACGGTCGGCCAGCCCGTGCCGGGCACGACCGTGCACATCGCGGAGGACGGCGAGGTGTGGCTGCACGGCGGTCACATCTTCTCCAACTACCTGAACAACGCGCAGGCCACCCAGGCCGTCCTGAACGACGGCTGGCTGGCGACCGGCGACCTGGGCGTGCTCGACGAGGACGGCTATCTGACGATCACCGGGCGGAAGAAGGAGATCCTGGTGACCTCGGGCGGCAAGAGCGTCTCGCCGGCCGGCCTGGAGGAGCGGGTGCGGGCGCATCCGCTGGTGGCGCAGTGCATCGTGGTCGGCAACGACCGGCCTTATGTCGCCGCCCTGGTGACACTCGATCAGGAGGCCGTGGAGCACTGGCTGTCGATGCAGAACCGGCCGCCGCTGCCACCGGCGGACCTGGTGCACGACGCGGCCCTGGAGACGGAGATCCGGCGGGCGGTGGTGGCGGCGAACACCCGGGTGTCGCAGGCGGAGTCGATCCGCACGTTCCGGATCCTGGCGCATCCGTTCAGCGAGGAGCACGGGCTGCTCACGCCCTCCCTCAAGCTGAAGCGGAAGGCGATCGAGCAGGCGTACGCGGCGGAGGTCGAGGCGCTGTACCGCTGATCCGCGTACCGCTGATCCGTCCGCATCGTCGCCGCCGCGGAATGCGATCACCGCGGTGATCGTTGACGCTGGCAGGAGTACCCCTGACCCCTGACGACCCCGACGACGTAAGGATCCGCCTCTCGTGAGCACGGACAACAAGGTGCCCTTCCTCAAGCTCAACAACGGCGTGCAGATGCCGCAGCTCGGCTTCGGTGTCTGGCAGGTCGCGGACGACGAGGCCGAGCGGGCCGTCGCCACGGCCCTGGAGGCCGGCTACCGCTCCATCGACACGGCAGCGGCGTACGAGAACGAGACGGGCACCGGCAAGGCGCTGGCCGCCTCGGGCCTGCCCCGCGAGGAACTGTTCGTCACCACCAAGCTGTGGAACAGCCAGCAGGGCTACGACTCGACGCTGCGCTCCTTCGACGCCTCCCTCGCCCGGCTCGGCCTCGAGTACGTGGACCTGTACCTGATCCACTGGCCGGTGCCGGCGAAGGACGCGTACGTGGACACGTACAAGGCGTTCGAGAAGATCCTGGCCGACGGCCGGGCGAAGGCCATCGGCGTGTCCAACTTCCTGCCCGAGCACCTGGAGCGGCTGATCGGCGAGACCGAGGTCGTGCCCGCCGTCAACCAGATCGAGCTGCACCCGCAGCTCCAGCAGGCCGACGCCCGCGCGGTGCACGCCCGGCTCGGCATCGCGACCGAGGCGTGGTCGCCGCTCGGCTCGGGCCGGGGCCTCCTGGAGGTGCCGGCGATCGTGGCGATCGCGCAGAAGCACGACCGCACCCCGGCCCAGGTGGTGCTGCGCTGGCACCTCCAGACCGGGAACGTGGTGATCCCGAAGTCGGTGACGCCGTCCCGGATCCGGGAGAACATCGACGTCTTCGACTTCGAGCTCGACGCCGAGGACCTGGCCGGGATCGCCGCGCTCGACGAGGGCCGCCGCCTCGGCCCGAACCCGGCCGAGTTCAACATGGGTGCCTGACCGTCGCGCCCGAGTGCCGGACCGGACCTGGCCGGGATCGCCGCGCCCGAGTGCCGGACCGGACCTGGCCGGGATCGCCGCGCCCGAGTGCCGGACCGGACCTAGCCGGCCCGCCGCGCCGTGTGGACCGTCCGGGCCGTCAGCAGGAAGACGTCCGGGCGGCGGTGCAGGGAGAGCGGGTCGGCCGGGTCGAGCAGCCGGTCGAGGGCGGCGCGGTCGTCGTCCGCCACGCGCTCGGCCAGGCCCTCCCGCAGGCGCGTGTAGTGGGCGACGACCTGGGCGCGCACGGCGTCGGGCAGCGGCGCGGGCACGTCGGCGAGGAAGCTGCGCGTGCCGCTGGGCGTCAGCCCGGCGGCGGTCAGCAGGGCGGCCCAGTCGTCGATCTCCTCCTTGCTGTCGGGCAGCGCGGCCCGCATCTCGCCGAACCAGTCGGCGTGCGCGGCGTCGATCCGGGCCTCCAGGCCAGGGCGGCCGACGCCCACGTTCCACGGCAGGTGACGGGCGGGCAGGCCGCCCTCGGCGAGGGCGATGACACCGCCGGGGTTCAGCACCTCGGCGAAGGAGACGAGGGCCGCCCGCTGGTCGCCGATGTGGTGCAGCGAGTGGCTGGCCCAGATCAGGTCGGCGGTGCCGAGCGTGCCGAAGTCCTCGGGGAGTTCCGCGCGCAGGGTGACGACCCGGTCGCCGAGACCGCGGGCGTCGGCGCGCTCGCGGGCGAGGGCGAGGAGTTCCGGGGTGGCGTCGACGGCGACGACCTCGGCCTCGGGGAACGCCTCGGCGAGCAGCGCGGTGACGACGCCGGGGCCACTGCCGACGTCGAGGACCCGGCGGACCCCGCCGGCCGGGGTGAGGGAGGCGAGCCAGGCGGCGGCCTCCGTGTAGAGGGGGCTCTGGGTCTCGGCCTGCTGGGTGAGCAGCGGGGCCAGCTCGGCCCAGTCGAGGTCGGTGTGGTCGTGGCCCCGGCCGGAGCCGTGTCCGTGCCCGTGCCCGTGGCCCTGCTGGTGGCCCTGTCCGTGCTTGTGCCCGTCGTGGGCCCCGTGGTGTGCGCTCATGGGGAAAGCGTGCGCCGCCCGTGCCGGGAACGCGAGGAAACTTGCCGTTCCGGCAAACGCACCGGCCGACTGTCCCCTCTCCTCAGCGGCACCCGCGGTGCTCCCGCGGGCTGATCCCGTGCACCCGCTTGAAGGCGGCGCCTACGCGGCCCGCGCGGTCGCTCAGGAGTAGCGGGCGGCCAGGGTCCGCACGGTGGCGGCGATCCGTTCGCGGAGGTCCTCGGGCGCGAGGACGTCCACCTCCGTGCCGAGCGCGAGCAGGCTGTCGTGGGCGTGCTCGGGGCCCTCGACGGGCAGCGTGCACCGGGTCCAGCCGTCGGGCTCGGGCGTGCCGTTCTCGGCGAGCGCGCGGGCGGCGGCGCCGGTGAGGCGTGCCGCGCCGCGCGGCGAGATCCGGACGACGACCTCGCCCCGGTGGAGCCGGGCGTGGAAATCGGCCTGGCTGTCGCGCCAGTGGGCGGCCAGGTCGAAGTCCTCGGGAACGACGGCCTCTTCGTCGGTGACGGTGAGGTCGAGGATCTGGTCGACGCGATAGGTGCGCGGCCCGGACGCACTCCCGGGCACACCCCCGGACCCGCTCCCGCGCTCGGGTCCCGGCGCGCTCCCGGCGACCAGGTACCAGCGGCCGGCCTTGAGCACCAGGCCGTACGGGGCGAGCCGCCGGTCGACGTCGGTGGGCTCCTTCCAGCGCCGGTAGCGCACGGCGAGCACCCTCCCCGTGCGGACGGCGTCGGCGAGTTGCGGCAGGAACGGCATCTCGCTCTCCTCCTCGTACCAGCCGGGGGCGTCGATGTGGAAGCGGGTGCGCAGCCGGTCCACGTGCTCGCGCAACGGCGCCGGCAGGGCGGCCCGCAGCTTGAGCTGGGCGTCGGCGAAGTGCCCGCCGAGACCGAGCGCCTGGGCGGCGACAGGCAGCCCGGCGAGCACGAGCGCCTCGGCCTCGCCCGTGCACAGATCGGTGAGCAGCGAGCGGCGGCCGGCGAGCAGCTGATAGCCGCCGCGGTGCCCGGCGTCCCCGTACAGCGGCACTCCCGCGGCGTGCAGCGCCTCCACGTCCCGGTAGACGGTGCGGACGGAGACCTCCAGCTCCGCGGCGAGCTGGGCGGCGGTCATCCGGCCGCGGGTCTGGAGCAGCAGCAGGATCGTCAGAAGACGGCTGGACTTCACTGACACAAGATGTCAGTGAAGCGTTCCTACAGTCCAGGCATGGCTTTCCACGAGAAGAACCTGCTCGTCCTGCCGCCGGTCGAGATCGCGGGCCGGCACGTCAAGCGCTACCACGTCCCCGCCCTCGGCTCGGCGGGCATCGAACCCGAGGTGGAGAAGGCGGCGTACGCCGTGCTGCCCGAGCTGTTCCCGGAGCCGGACGACACCCCGCCGGCGAGCTTCGTGGTGCTGCACCGGGGCGGCGACACCGGAGCGTACCTCAACGTCTACAGCTGGACGTGGGACAACGTACTGCACTTCGCGGGCGCGGCCGCGGGCCAACCGGCCCTGGACTGCCCGGACCTGGATCCGACCCACTTCGTCCGCAGCGACCCGTCCGTCCGCAACTGGATCGGGTGCGTCTGGGAGTTGGGGCCGCTCGGCCACGAACGGGACGCCTGGGTACGGCACATGCTCGCTCCCGAGATCCCCGACCTGGCGGGCTACCTCGGCGACGCCCTGACCACCGGCACGACGGGCGCCGGCGCGGGGGCGAGCGCGTGAGCGGCGGCGGCTTCGACTTCCTCGACGGCGGGTGGACCGTCCGCAACCGCCGGCTCGCCGACTTCCTCGATCCGACAAGCGGCTGGGAGGAGTTCGACGGACACACGACCGGCCGGCTCTTCTGGGACGGGCGGGCGCACGTCGACGAGATCGTGTTCCCCACGAAGGGCTTCAGCGGGCTGACCCTGCGGCTGTACGAGCCGGAGAGCGACGAGTGGACGCTCAACTGGTCGAACAGCCGCACCGGGCGGCTTGAGCCGCCCGTGCGCGGGCGGTTCGGCGCCGACGGCGCCGGCGAGTTCTTCGGCGACGACCACTACGCGGGGCGGCCGGTGCGGGTGCGCTTCCGCTGGTCGGGGATCAGTGCGGAGACGGCCCGCTGGGAGCAGGCGTTCGCGTCGGCCGGGAGCGAGGCGTGGGTGGTGAACTGGGTGATGGAGTTCAGCCGCGCCTGACGTAGCAGGCCAGCCGGTATGCGGGGTCGGCGCGGGGGCGGTCCTGGTCCGGGAGGCCGGCGAGGGCGGCGCACAGGGCGTCGACGTCGTCCGGGGTGCCGCGGAACCAGGAGGCGTAGTAGCCGCTGCGCAGCTTCTCGGCGGTGCGGCGCGGCGTCGTGCCCTGGCCGTGGCCGGTGAAGGTGGTGCCGGACGCCGGTCCCGGCGCGGGGGCCAGGCCGTGGGCGGCGGCGTACGCGGTGATGCGGTCGGCGCGGTCCGAGCCCGCGTCGGGCGCGCGGTGCGGGCGGAGCACGGCGTCGATGTCGCTGCCGACGTCGTGGGCGGCGTCCTTGTCGACGGTGGTCACGAACACTCCGCGGGGGCGCAGCACCCGGGCCGCCTCGGCGACGATCTCCGCCGCGAAGGGCACGAGGTGGAGCAGCCAGACGGCGCTGACGGCGTCGAGCGTCCCGTCCGGCAGCGGCAGCCTGCGGGCGTCGGCGCGCACCGCCCGGCCGGGCAGGCGCCCCGTGGCGGTGCGCACCATCGCGTGGGCGGCGTCGGCGCCGTACACGGCGAGTCCGGGCCGGGCGAGACGCTCGGTGACGAGGCCGGTGCCGCAGGCGAGGTCGAGCAGGGTGCGGGTGCCGGGCGGCAGCAGCCGCAGCACGGCGTCGGCCGCGGCGGCGGCCCGCGGCACCCCGCCGCGGGTCTCGTCGTAGTGCGCGGCCTCGGCCTCGTAGTCGAGAATCGTCGTCTCCCCCATGCGGGGATCGTACGTCGGGCCGGTCAGCTCGCGCCGTGGCCGGGCGCCACCGCCTCGATGCGCTCGGCGAGTTCGAAGTCCTTCTCGGTGACCCCGCCGGCCGTGTGGGTGTTCACGGACACGGCGACCGTGTTGTAACCGAGCGTCAGATCGCTGTGGTGATTGAGCTCCTGCTGGATCTGGGCGACGTGGACGACGAGCGCGGTCGCGGCGAAGTGGTCGGCGAGCTCGTAGCCGCGGGTGATGCGGTCGCCGTCGAGGGACCAGCCGGGGAGCTCCCGCAGGCGGTCCTCGATCTCCTTCTGCGACAGGGGCTGAGTGGGCACGTGTGCTCCCTCCGTGAGGTGCGCCGACAGGCGCGCTGGGCGTTGCGGGGCGGGCTGGATGGTGTCGGAGCGGTCCCCGGGGAGAACGTACCCGGGTCCCCCTCTGGGATACCGTCTGCCCATGACGACTGTCGCGACCGACACGGGTGTGGGCCCCCTGCTGCGCGGCTGGCGGGAGCAGCGGCGGCTCAGCCAGCTGGAGCTGGCACTGCGCGCGGACTCCTCCGCACGGCACATCTCCTTCATCGAGACCGGCCGCTCGCGGCCGAGCGAGGAGATGATCCTCAGGCTGGCGGAGCACCTGGACGTGCCGGTGCGGGAGCGCAACGCCCTTCTCCTCGCGGCCGGTTACGCCCCGCGCTACACCGAGTCGGCGCTCGACGCCCCGCAGCTGGAGACGCTGCGCGAGGGCATCGAGCAGCTGCTGCAGGGCTACGAGCCGTATCCGGCGCTCGTCGTGGACGGCTCGTACACGGTGGTGGCGGCCAACCGGGGCATCCAGCTGCTGCTCGCGGGCCTGCCGGAGCATCTGCTGACGCCGCCGCTGAACGCCATGCGGATCACCCTGCATCCGGAGGGTCTCGCGCCGCGGATCCGGAACCTGCGCGAGTGGCGCGGGCATCTGCTCGCCCAGATGGAGCGTCAGATCGGGCTGGCCCGTTCGGAGGCGCTGCGCGCGCTGTACGAGGAGGTGGCGGCGTATCCGCTGCCGGAGGGGACCACGGACCCGGGCGACCGGGAGGATCCGGAGCCGTACCCGTACTTCGCGCTGCCGCTGCGGATCGAGCACGACGGGCACGTGCTGTCGTTCGTGTCGTCGATCTCGACGTTCAACACGCCGATGGACGTGACGGTCGCCGAGCTGGCCATCGAGACCATGCTCCCGGCCGACCCGGCGACGGTCGCGTACCTGCAGTCGCTCGCTCAGGTCACCGAGTAGCCGCCGCCCGCAGCGCGGACCACTGGAGCCCGGCGAAGCCGGCGACGGTGACCGCCTGGAGGAGCGTCCACACGGTGCCGGCCGTGGTGGGCGCCAGCCAGTCGACGAGCGCGACGACGCTGAGCACCGCCCACAGCAGGTTGGCGTCGACGACGATCTTCACGCCGAGGGCCGGCGGCTGCGGACGGCTCGCGAGCCACGCCACGCCGGCCGCGAACACGGTGAGGAAGACGCCCAGTTCGAGCAGGAGTCCGCGGTCGACGCCGAGGAGCTCGCCGAGCGGGCCGGAGACGGCGAGGTAGGCGAGGCCGTTGCCGCCGGTGACGACGGCGTCGAGGGCGAGGAAGCGGCGCACCATGGACCGCGGCTGGGTGGTGCGGGAGAGACCGGCGAGCAGGGCCTGGGACATGGCGGATCACCCTCCTGGGAGGCGCTGTGGTGACGGGTTCGGGGCCGGGGCCCGGACGGAGTGCGCCGCCCGGGACCCGGTGCTGATGAGCATGCCGGGGGCCGCCGCACCGGTCGATTACGTTGGAGGTAATGGCTGGGCCTGGCGGCCCGGGGCGGCGGTAGGGTTCGCGCCTGACCGGCCGGATCACCCCGGCCTCGGCACACAGGCGCATGCAGGGGGAATCACCGTGGCGGGCAAGGGAAGATCGCATCGGTCGCACATGGTCGCGACGGAGGAGGAACACAAGGTCACCCCGGCCGAGCTGTTCTTCGACCTCGTCTTCGTGTACGCGATCACGCAGGTCACGGCGCTGATGGCGAGCGCGCCGTCGCCCGTGCGGGTGGTCGGCGGCATGACGGTGCTCGCGCTGCTGTGGTGGTGCTGGTGCTGCTTCTCCTGGCTGGGCAACGTGGTGCGGGCCGACTCGGGCGGGCTGCTGGCGGTGCTCGTCACGGTGATGGCCGTGGTGTTCGTGGTGTCGCTCGCGGTGCCCGAGGTCTTCGCGGACGCGACGGGCGGCCTGCCCGCGCCGCTGGTGTTCGTGCTCAGCTACGGCGCCGTGCGGGTGCTGCACCTCGTCTCGTACTGGATCGCCAGTCCCGGCGACACGGCCCTGCACCGCACCCTGCGGCGGACGGCGCTGCTGTCCGTGGCCCCGCCGTTCGCGCTGCTGCTCCTGGGCTGCACGTACCACGGGACGCCCCGGCTGCTGCTGTGGCTGGGGGCGGTCGTCATCGACTACGGCGGGATCTACGTGACGGGCTCGTCCGGCTGGCGGATCAACTCCCCAGGTCACTTCTCCGAGCGCTACGGCCTGATCGTGATCATCGCGCTCGGCGAGTCGATCGTGGCGATGGGCGTCGGCATGGCCGGTTTCCCGCTGACCGTGGCGGTGCTCGGCGCGTGCGCGGCGGGTCTGCTGCTGTCGGCCGGGCTGTGGGCGCTGTACTTCCGGCGCTTCGGGGAGCCGGCCGAGCACCGGCTCGCCGCTCTGGACGGCGACGCGCGGACCCGGTTCGGCCGGGACGTGTACACCTTCCTCCATCTGCCGCTGGTCGCCGGCGTGGTGCTGGTCGCGCTCGGCATGAAGAAGGTGCTCACGCAGGTCGCGGACACCGCCGACTACGGGCTCGCCGAGCCGCTGCACGGCACGGTGGCCTGGTCGCTGACGGGCGGGGTCGGGGTGTTCCTGCTGGGCGCGGCGGCGATCGTGCTGCGCTCGTCGGGGCCGCGGCCGACCGCGCTGCTCGTGGCCGGGGTGTGCTGTCTGTTCGCCGGGCCGCTGGTCGCCCGCGTCCCGGCGCTCCTCGCGCTCGCGCTGCTCGCGCTGGCGGTGCTCGGTCTCGTCGCGGTGCAGGGCCGCCGGATGCGTACGGCTGACGTGGCCTGAGCCTGACGGGCTGACGGGCTGACGGGCTGACGCGAGGCCGGCGCCTGACCGGCTGACCGGCATGTCGCGAGGAGCCGGACGCGGGGCGGGCCGCAGGCCGCCGGGCATCGCCGGGGCGAGGTGACCCGGGCCCCAGGCCGAGGCCAGGCCAGGTCCGGGTTCCGGTCCGGGCCGCATCCGGGCCCGGACCCCGGGCCGAGGCCAGGCCAGGTCCGGTCCCGGTCCGGGCCGCATCCGGGCCCGGGCCCCGGGCTGAGGCCACGCCACGTCCGGGTCCGGGCCCGCCCGGGCCGGGCGCGGGCGCGACGACACCCCGGGTGCAGGCCCGGGCCCCGGCCGGTCCGGGCCGGGGCCGTCGGATCAGTGCGTGCGGCCCTCCGGCTCGGTGCGGGTGGGCCGTGCCGAGGCGGCGGTTCCGGTCGCGCGCTCCGGTTCCGGTTCCGTACGGGCTTCGGTACGGGGTTCCGTACGGCGGTCGTGGCGCGCGGCCTCCGCGCGCAGCAGGGCGTTGAGCACGGCGAAGGGGTCGGCGGGCATGGCGAAGCTCCTTGCGGTGGAGGGGTGAAGGGGGTGCTGGGGAGGCCGGGGCCTCTCAGCACCGCATCACCGTCGACCGGGGAGCTTCGGCTCGCGGACTGGGCGCGGACGGTACGGGAAGGGGCGCGGGGGACGTGCCGGGCGCCGCGCTCCCGGTCCGCTGGGGCGGCGCGGGACGCCGTACCGCTCGTACGGGAGCGGTCGCCTCGTGCTGTTCGGCGGCGCCGTGGGTCTCCGCGCCCGGGTCGGCGGCCGCGCTGACGCCGCGCGTCTCGGCCTCGGCGGCCGTGGTCGCCGCTCCGGCGCCGGCGCCCGCGCCGAGCAGCGCGGCGAGCACGAGCAGCACCGCGAGCGCGCACCGGACGAGGGGCCTCACGGTGATCCGTACTGCCCCGCGCGACGGCCGGGCCTACCTCGCCGGCCCGGATTTCACCCCATCCGGGGTCATCCCTCCGGGATCTCCGGGGTTCCGGGCGCCTCCCCGGTCTCCGCCGGCCGCGAGGTCGCGCCGCCCGCGCGGGCCTTGCGGGCGGCCATCACCGCGTACACGAGGACGCCGACGAAGAGGAAGAGCACGCCCTGGTAGACGGCCGCGTAGCCGGATCCCGCGACCAGCCACAGCGAGAAGCCGAAGGCGGCGAGGGCGAGGACGCCGTCGCGGGCGAGACGGGCGCGGGAGACCTTCTCGCGCTGCCCGGAGAGCAGGAAGTGGATCTGCGCGGCGGTGGAGAGCAGGTAGGGCACGGTGGCCGTGAAGGTGGTGACGAGGACAAGGATCTCGAAGACGCCCTTGGTGCCGGCCGTGTAGTTGTAGACCGTCAGGAGCGAGGCGAGGACGACGGTGACGACGACGCCGACCGTGGGGACGCCGCGCCGCTTGACGGTGAAGACGTTCGGGAACAGGCCGTCGCGGGCGGCCGCGTAGGGCGCCTGGGCACTGAGCAGGGTCCAGCCGTTGAGCGCGCCGAGGATGCTGACCATGGCCATGCAGGCGACGGCGGCGCCGCCCCAGGACCCGCCGAACATGATGTTCGTGGCGTCGGAGAACGGCGCGGCGGAGTGGACCAGCTTGTCGTGGGCGACGGTGCCGAAGACGGAGAGCGTGCCGAGCAGGTAGACGGCGGCGGCGCCGAGGGTGCCGAGGACGGTGGCGCGGCCGACGTTGCGGCGCGGGTCGCGGACCTCGCCGGCGCTGACGGCGGCGGACTCGACGCCCAGGTAGCTGAAGAGCAGGATCGCGGCGGAGGCGGAGACCGCGCCGAGCGGGCTGCCCCCGCTCGCCTGGAACGGGCCGAGATTGGCCGGATCGAAGAAGAAGAGCCCGCCGACGGCCACGACGAGCAGCGGCACGAACTTCAGCACGGTCGCGACGACCTGCACCGCGCCCACGTACCGGGTGCCGGCCAGGTTGGCGAGGCCGGGCAGCCACTGGAAGGCGAGCGCGGCGGCGATGGTGGCGAGCTTGGACTCGTGGACGGGCACGAGCACGTCGAGGTAGCCCACGGCGGCGACGGCGAGGGCCGCGTTGGAGACCCAGGCCGTGATCCAGTACGACCAGGCCGCCAGGAAACCGGCGAAGTCACCGAAGGCGGCGCGGGCGTACACGTACGGGCCGCCGGTCTGCGGGAGTCGGCGGGCGAGCCGGCCGAAGACGAGCGCGAGGGCGATGGCGCCCAGGGTGAGCACGCCGAAGGCGACCAGGCTGATGGTGCCGAAGGGCGCGACGGAGGCGGGGAGCAGGAAGATGCCGCCACCGATGATGTTGCCCATGACCAGGGCGGTCGCGACGGGGAGTCCGAAGCGGCGGGCGTGGTTGCGGGGCTGCGGGTCCCGTTCCAGGTGGGGAGTGGGGGGTGCGGTCGTGGCCGTGCTCATGGGGGGTGGTGCGCCTCTCGTCGTACAAACGCCACCATGGTCCGGATGGCGGGACGACGCTCCAAATCACCCGTTTTTGTCCCGTACGGCGGGCCCCTCGACCGGAAGAAATGCTTCCGCGTCCGCGCTCGACGGGGAAATCTCCAGCGGCACCTGAGGGCCCTGGCTCTCCCGCAGCCAGCCCCGCAGCACCTGGTGCACCCGCTCCGCACCCACCAGATCCGCCGGCGGCGGTGTCAGCTCGCGCGGCCAGAGCAGGAAGGGCTGCGTCTGCTCGCCGCCCAGGCCGCCGTGCGAGCCGATCTGCTCCTCGAAGGCGTGCACGGTGCCGGCCTCGGGGTCGTACGTCGAGTTGACCATGATGTCCGCGACGTGCGGGAAGCCGTCGGTGCGCCGCACCGCGTCAGCGGCGCCCGGGCCGAGGCCGGCGAGCGGTCCCTCGTCGTCGGCGAGGTGCGAGAGCGGCACCTCGACGAGTTCGCCGCCGTCGCGGCCCAGCACCACCGAGCCGTGCGCCTCGCTCGCCACCAGCAGGAAGCCGATCCCCGGATGCTCGGCGAGGGCGCGCAGCAGCGCCGGGTGGAGCCGGTCGATCTCCTCGCGGGTCATCCGGTGCGGCACGCCGGGGAAGGAGACCAGGCCGAGGTTGCCGGAGGCGAGGACGACCGGTGCGGGCGCCCGGGCCGCGGCCACCGCCGCCGCCTCCTGCCCTTCCGCGCCGGCCTCGTCCGCCTCGTCCACCGGCCGGTGCAGGGCGCTGCGCAGCGCGTCACGGGCCGCGTCCCGGGCCTCCGAACCGCCCCCCGACTCCGTCCCCGGGCGCCCCCGACGCGGACGGCGCGGCCGGCGGCGCGGCCGGCGCGGCACGGGCAGCCCGCAGCCGGCCCGGACGAGCTCCTTCAGCGTCAGCCCGTAGGCGGCCTCGAAGGTCTCCCCCGGGCTCTGCCCGTGGTCGGAGAGGAGCACGATCCGGTACGGGCGGGGCGCGTGCTCGGCGACCTTGGCGATCAGCGCGAGCGCCCGGTCGAGCCGGCCGAGGACCTGGTCGGTGTCGCGGCCGCGTGGCCCGGAGTGGTGGGCGACCTCGTCGTAGGCGACCAGGTCGGCGTAGACGGCGGTGCGCCCGGCGAGCATGTCGCCCATCACGGCCGCGACCACGACGTCCCGCTCGACGACGGTGGCGAAGGCCCGTACGAAGGGGTAGAGCCCGCCGCGCGAGACCCGCGGCGACTCGCGGCGCAGCCGCGCGCGGACCGCCTGGCCCATCTCCCGGGCGGCCTCGGCGACGAAGGAGCCGGCGGTGCGGACGGCGTTGGCGGCGTCGGAGAAGTACGCGAAGTAGCCGGCGCGCGAGCGGTTGCGGCGGCCCCGGCGGGCGGCCATCGACAGGACGAGCGCGAGCTGGTCGGCGCCGCCGCTGAAGAGGTTGCCGCGGGAGGCCCCGTCGAAGGTGAGCAGCCCGCCGTCGCCGGTGCGCGCGACGGCGCGGCGCTGGAGCTCGACGGCGCTCGCCGGCCGGTTGGAGACCATGAGCCGGCCGGTGTCCTTCTCGTACCAGCGGAAGGCGGGCACGTCCTCGTTGGAGCCGTGCAGGATGCCGAGCTGGCTGGCGCCGGTCTGGCTGGACCAGTCGGTGCGCCACGGGGTGAGGGTGTGGCTGCGGGCGAGCCAGTCGGCGACCGTGGGCATCCGGCCGGCGGCGACGGCGTCGGTGAGCACCCGGTGGCCGACGCCGTCGAGTTGGAGGAAGACGGTGCCGGGCACGGTCTCGGCGCCCTCGCCGGCGATCCGGGGGCGTTTGCGGTCGGTGAGCCGGTAGAGCCGGCGCCGGTAGGCCTCGTCGTCGCGGACGGCCAGCCCGGTGGAGGTCGCCGAGGCGACGGCGGACATCACGGCGGCCACCACGACGGCGGTCTCGGGGGTGGCGGCGCCGCCCCCGTCGGGGATCAGCCGGAGCGCGAGGAGCAGCAGCGAACCGTTGAGGAAGAACGCCAACAGGCCGAGCACCAGGGCCGGTACGAGCAGCAGGGCGCGCACGATCAGCGGCCAGACGAGCGCGGAGAGCAGACCGAAGGCGCCCGCGCCCAAGGCGGCGGTGAGCGCGATCCGGGTGACGCTGTCGCCGTCGGCGGACTGCAGCTGGAAGTCGGGCAGCAGTCCGGCCAGGACGAGCATGGTGAGGGTGGACACCGCCCACACCGTGACGACCCGCAGCAGCGCGCTCCCCGCGCTCCGCCAGCGGCCGGGACCCCCGCGCCTGTCACCCACGCCGCTCACCCACGCCGTTCACCCATGCCGCTCGCCCACGCCCGTTCGCCTTTCACCCGTTTCCTGCTTCAAGCGTGGCACAACGGGCCCGTACTTCCGCCGCGATGGGGACGTTGTGACGAGGGGGATGAGGGGGATGAGGGGGATGAGGGGGATGAGGGGGATGAGGGGGATGAGGGGGATGAGGGGGATGAGGGGCATGAGAGGGACGACGGGGACAACGGGCAGGGAGGCGAGCGCCGCCTCAGGAGCCGTCGTACCCGGCGGTGGGCATCGACAGCCTGCGGTGCACCCCCGCCTTCATCGGTGCGTCGTACGCGGGTTCGTCGAAGCCCGCGGTCTCCAGGCGCACCCCACGCCGCGCGCACTCGTCGAAGAAGCGCGGCACGTCCGTCAACGCGCGGGCGAGCACCCGCTCGTTCGGCGCGACGAAAAGGTTCACGGCACCCTCGTCGACGTCCGACCAGAGTGCCTCGTGGTCGGGCCTGATGCCGTAGCAGAACAGCTTTCGCGTCACCGTGTAGCCCTTGTCACCGGCCCAGCGGTCGCACATGGCGTGCTGGGTGCGGGTGTCGACCAGAAAGGGGTCGTCGTCGAGCTCTTCGAGCGGGGTGAGGCTGGCGATCGCCGCCACCCGAACGTCGTCCATGGAGCGACCCTACTGCGTTACCGGGTCCCCGAGGAGGGGTCCGGTATACCAACTGGGGTCGGTCCGGTGAAGACCGGCCACACCGGCGGCTCCGGACATTTACCCTCGTTACGGAAGGGTCCTGACCGGGAAGCCCCGGCCGGGGCCGGCGGGCGGCGACGGAAGAGGGCGGCGTGCCGGTGGAGGTCACCTGGTGGGGTCATGCCACGTGCACGGTCGAGGACTCCGGGGTCCGCTTCCTCACCGACCCGCTCTTCGCGCGCCGCCTCGCCCATCTGCGGCGCAGGCGCGGCGCGCCACCGCCGCCCGAGGCCGCCCGCGCCGAGGCCGTCCTCGTCTCCCATCTGCACGCCGACCACCTGCATCTGCCCTCCCTGGCCCGGCTCGCCCCGGGCACCCGGCTGATCGTGCCGGGCGGCGCCCCGCGTGCCGTCCCGGCGCTGCGCCGGCTGCTCCGCGAGCGGGGCCTGCGGATGACCGAGATCGTGCCCGGCGAGGAGGTGACCGTCGAGGGCGTGACCGTACGGGCCGTGCCCGCGCGGCACGACGGGCGCCGGCTCCCGGTCGGCCCGCACCGCTCGCCCGCGCTCGGCTACGTGGTGGAGGGCGAGGCCCGCACCTACTTCGCCGGGGACACCGGGCTGTTCGACGACATGGCGGAGGCGGTCGGCCCGGTCGACGTGGCCCTGCTCCCGGTCGGCGGCTGGGGCCCGTACCTCGGACCGGGCCACCTCGACGCGGGCCGGGCCGCCGTGGCGCTCGCCGCGCTGTCCCCGGCGGCCGCGGTGCCCGTGCACTACGGCACGTACTGGCCGATCGGCATGGACGCGGTCCGGCCGCACGAGTTCCACTCCCCCGGCGACGAGTTCGCCCGCCACGCGGCCCGGCTCGCCCCGAAGGTCGCGGTGCACCTGCTCGGCCACGGGGAGCGGGTCCGGCCGGAGGTGGCGCGATGAGGCGGGACGGAAGCCGGCTCGGAGGACCGAGCGGGCCGGGGCGCGGCCGCGGGCGGACGGGGGCGGGCGACGGCGGGGCGGGGGCGGGCGACGACAGGCCGACGGGGTGGGCGCGGTGGGGTCGCGGGAGGCCGACGCCGTCGAGTGGGCGCGGGCCGACGAGCCCGGCGACGCGGCCGGGTCGCGGGAGGCCGACGCCGTCGAGTGGGCGCGGGCCGACGTGGCCCGGGGGCCACGGGCCGACACCCTGGAGCGGCATCAGGGCGGCGTGGCCCGGTGGCCGCGGGCCGACACCGCCGAGTTGCCACAGGCCGGCCCGGTCGGGTGGCGTCCTGTGATCGACCGTCTCGTGGCGGCGGTGCGGGAGCTGCCGCCCGAGTCGACGCAGCAGGCCGTCGGCTATCCGTCCCTCTTCCTCCTGGTCGCGCTCGGCGCGCTGCTGCCGGTCGTGCCGACCGGCGCGATCGTGAGCTCGGCCGCGGTGGTGGCCTTCCACCAGACGGAGCCGCTCTCGCTCCTCTTCGTGTTCCTGGTGGCGTCCTGCGCCGCGTTCCTGGGCGATCTCGCGCTGTACTGGCTGGGCCAGCGCGGGGTGCGGTCCCGGGGCGGCTCGCGGTGGCTGGCGTCGCTGCGCGGCCGGGTCACGCCGGAGCGCCTCGCGCACGCGCAGGAGCGGCTGGAGAGCCATCAGGTGTCGGTGCTCGTGCTCTCCCGGCTCGTGCCCGCCGGGCGGATCCCGGTGATGCTGGCGTGTCTCCTCGCCGGCATGCCGCTGCGGCGGTTCGCGCGGGGCGATCTGCCGGCGTGTCTGGCGTGGGCGGCGACGTACCAGCTCATCGGCATCCTGGGCGGTTCGCTCTTCCCCGAGCCCTGGGAGGGCGTGGTGGCGGCGGTGGGGCTGACGCTGCTGATCAGCGCGGTGCCGCCGCTGTGGCGGCGGCTGCGCCGGCAGCGCGCCGAGACGCCCGCAGCGTCACGCGACGAGCACCCGTGAGGCCCCGACGCCCAGGTCCCACAGGTCCTCGCGGGCCAGTCCGGCCTTCTCCCAGGCGGCTCGGACACGGGTGAGGGGTTCGAGGACGGGCTCGGCGGAGAGCACGAAGGTGGCCCAGTGCATGGGGGCCATCCGACGCGCACCGAGGTCCTGGAAGGCCCGGACGGCCTCCTCCGGGTCGGTGTGGACGTCGCCGAGCCACCAGCGCGGGTCGTAGGCGCCGATGGGCAGGAGCGCGAGGTCGATGCCGGGATGGCGGCGGCCGATCTCGCCGAACCAGTGGCCGTAGCCGGTGTCGCCCGCGAAGTAGACCCGGCGGCCGGCCCGCAGGTCGCGGAGCACCCAGCCGCCCCACAGCGAGCGGCAGGTGTCGCGCAGGGTGCGCTTGGACCAGTGGTGCGCCGGGACGAAGTCGAAGCGCACGCCGTCGAGTTCGGCCGCCTCCCACCAGTCGAGCTCGGTGACCCGGCTGAACCGGCGCCGGGTGAACCAGCGGCCGAGCCCGGCGGGGACGAAGACGGGGGTGCGGCGTGGCAGCCGCTTCAGGGTGGGCGCGTCGAGGTGGTCGAAGTGGTTGTGGCTGATGACGACCGCGTCGACCGGCGGCAGGTCCTCCCAGCGGACGCCGACAGGAGTGAGCCGGGCCGGCGTGCCGAGGATGCGGCGCGACCAGACGGGGTCGGTGAGCACGGTGAGACCGCCGATCCGGACGACCCAGCTGGCGTGTCCGGCCCAGGTGACGGCGAGCGTGTCCGGCCCGGCCTCGGGCAGCGGGCCGGGCTCGAAGGGCAGCCGCTGGATGTCCCGGAGCCCTTCGGGCGTGGGGCGGACGGCGCCCTCGCGGGCGAACCGGGCCATGGCGCGGACGCCGGGCAGCGGTGCGGTGAGCCGGTCGGCGAAGCTGCGCGGCCAGTCGAGGCGCAGCCGGCCGACGGGCTGGAGCACGGACGAGGGCGGCGGAGCGGGAGCGACGGGGTCCGGGGCGTGGGGAGCAGCGCGGTCCGGGACATGGGGACCGCCGCGGTCCGGGGCGTGGGGACCGCCGCGGTCCGGGGCGTGGGGAGCGGGGGCGGTGTGCGGGGTGCGGGCGGAGTGCGGGGCCCGGGGCGGCCGGGCCGTCTGTTCCGTCATCTCTGCTGCCTCCGTCTGAATGCTGCTGAATGCTGCGGTTCTTTCACGTGGCTTTGCTACCGGGAGAGTCGGGAGAGTTCGTCGAGGGTGGCTCCGAAGCGGCCCAATGCCGCCGCCACGTGCGGCAGTTCCTCGGGGGCCGGGGCGGTGAGGGCCTCCGTCCGTTCCTCTTCGGTGGTTCCCAGGAAGGCGGCGGTGTCGAACCTGACGCGCAGCGCGCCGAGTTCGTCGCCGAAGCGGTGGCCGCCGGGCACCGGGGTGTCCAGCCGGGCGGTGAGGTGGTTCTCGAGTTCGAGGGAGTCGGCGACGCCGTGGGTGGCGAGTCCGGCGCGCAGCGGACCGAGGTCGGCGTAGAGGTGGCGGCCGGCCTGCGGGGGCCGGGCGAGGGCGCCCGCGCCGAGCACGGCCCGGTGGGCGGCGGCGGCCACCCGTCCGTGCAGGCGGGCGGTGAGCCGGGCCCGTACGGTCACGTCCTCGGGTTCGTCGAGGGCGTGCGCGGCGGCGGGCGCGAAGGGGCCGGGCACGAGGGCGCCGAGCGCGGTGAGGATGTCGAGGGTACGGGCCCGGGGGTCGCCGTAGCCGTCGGCGCGGGCGACGGCGGTCGGCGGGAAGCGGGCGACGGCGCAGGGCCAGGCGGCGGGGGTGAGGGCACCGGCCAGGTCGGTGAGGACGGTGACGTCGTCGGGGCACATCTCGGCGGGGCTGAGCAGCACGGTGTCCTGGGGCCGGTGCAGGGTGTCGCGCCAGGTCTCGTCGCTGATGATGTGCAGCCCCTCGGCGACGGCCGCCTCGCACGCCTCGCGGAGGATCTCGGGCGGGGCGACGGTGGCGGTGGGGTCGTCGGCGACGGAGAGCAGCAGCAGGCGGGGGTGACCGCCCTCGGCGCGGATCCGGCGGACGGTCTCCAGGAGGGCGTACGGGTCGGGCACGCCGCCGCATTCGGCGGGGGTGGGCACGTGGTAGGCGGGGCGGCCGAGGAGCCGGGCCTGTGGGGTCCACCAGGCGGGGCAGGGCCGGGGCAGCAGCAGGTCGCCGCCGTGGGCGGCGATCAGGGCGAAGAGCAGGGGCGGGGCGCCGGGCGCGGCGACGACGTCCTCGGCGTGGGTGCGCAGGCCGCGCCGCCACCAGTAGCCGGCGGCGGCCTCGCGGAGGACGGGCCCGCCGCCGGGCGGTTCGGGCGCGGTGCGGTCCGCGGCGGCGGCGAGCACGGCGGTGAGGCGGGGCAGCACGGGGAGTCCCGGCTCCGGCGCGGGCGGCCCGTAACGCACCGGGCCGCGGCCCTCCGGGGCGGTCTGCCGCATGTCCCGAACCTCCCGAACCTCCGCACGTCCGTACCGGCACAGTTGCCCGCTACAGAGCCCTTTATACGGAGGTTTGGGACGGTTCGCTCCTCAGGCGAGGGTGAGGGGGTGCCGGACGATCGCGTTGAAGAGGTATCCCTGGGTGTTGTGCACGGCCCGCTCGGGCTGGGTGTTCCCGGCGGCGTCCGTCACCCGGGAGAGCAGGGTGGCGGGTCCGGTGCGGTGCGGGTGCCAGGGCGCGGTCCAGCGGACCCAGCCGCCCAGGCGCGGGGCGTCGAGCAGCCGGGCGGGTCGCCAGTGGGCGCCGCCGTCGACGGAGACGTCGACCTGGCGCACGGGCGCGAGGGCGGACCAGGCGCGGCCGGTGAGCCGGTGCGTGCGGCCGGTCTCCAGGGTGGCGCCGAAGGGCAGCTCGTACGCGCTCTTGAGGGTCTGCCGGGTGAGCGGGGCGCTGCCGCCGGGCGGATACGCCTTGCCGAACATCCGGTAGTACTCGGTGGTCCACGGCGAGGCGAGCGGGGCGCGGGACACCTCGATGTCGCCGAGCCACTTGATGGAGGCGATGCCGACCCAGGACGGGACGACGAGCCGGACCGGGTGCCCGTGGTCGTACGGGAGCGGCTCGCCGTTCATCTCGTACGCGAGGATCACGTCGTCGAGCGCCTTGGCGACGGGCAGCGGGCGGCGCACCCGGCCGAGGCTGACGCCGCCGGTGACGTACTCGTCGTCGAGGCCGCGCGGCATCACGTCGACGGCGTCGGCGGCGATCCCGGCGAGCCGCAGCACGTCCGAGAGCCGCGCGCCGCGCCAGCGGGCGGCGCCGATGGCGCCGAGCGTCCAGGGGGTGCCGGTGACCGTCTCGCCCTGCTGGGTGGCGTAGAGGCTGCGACCGTTCCCCGCGCACTCGATGACGGCCGTCCGGGTGACGGCGGGCAGGTCGCGCAGCTGTCCGTAGCCGAAGTGCACGGGACTGCGGCCGTGCAGTCCGTCGCCCCAGACGGTGAGGCGCCAGTCGGCGGCGTCGAGGACGGGGGTGGAGGTGTGGTTGCGGACGAAGAAGCGGGCGTTGGACGTGAGCGGGCCGGTGTCGGCGAAGGACTCGTAACGGGCCTCGGCGTTGGTGCCGCGGATCGTGAAGTACTCGGCCGGCAGCGGCTTGACGATGCCGGAGGCTGCGGCGGCCGGGACGGTTCCGAGCGCGGACAGGGCGGGCGCGGCGGCTAGCGCCTTGAGGAGGGTGCGGCGGGCGGGGGCGGTCATGGGGGCCAGGGTAGGGGCGGGGCGGGGGCGCGGGAGGTCCGTTCACGGGCCCGTCATGTGAGGCTCCGTCAAGTCGTGGGGTCTCGGCGGCATACGAGGCCATGGGGCAGCCTGTACGGATGACCGCACCCGACCTCACCCTGCTCACCGCCATCCCGCTGCACAGCGCCCGCCTCGACCTGGAGCCGCTCCGCCTCGACCACGCCCCGGAGATGGCCGAGGCCCTCGCCGATCCCGCCCTCCACACCTTCATCGGCGGCGCGCCGCTCCCCGAACCCGCCCTCCGCGCCCGCTACGTCCGCCTCCTGGCCGGCCCGCCGGACCCCCGCTCGGCAGCCTGGTGCAACTGGGTGCTGCGATCGCGCGAGAACGGCGCGGCGATCGGCACCGTCCAGGCCACGGTGACGCCCGACGCCGCCGAGATCGCCTGGGTCCTCGGCACCGCCTGGCAACACCACGGCCTGGCCCGCGAAGCCGCGACGACCCTGGCGGCCTGGCTCCGCGAGCAGGCCGTGCCGACCCTGGTCGCGCACATCCACCCGGATCACGAGGCCTCGGCGGCGGTGGCACGGGCGGCGGGCCTGGAGCCGACGGATGCGTTCGAGGACGGGGAGCGGAGATGGGAGTGGCACGGGCCGGGGCAGGCCGACGGTTGGTCAGCGCGCCATGGCCTATCGGCCTGAGAGCTCCCTTACCGTCCCCTCAGGGCCGGCGCCCGAGCCGCCCGGAAACCGATGGCCGACGCTCACGGACGCCGCCGACAATGCCCGCCATGCCGATCCGCATCGCCCATGCCTCCGACGCGGCCGCCATAGCGGCCGTCCATGTCCGCTCCTGGCAGGCTGCCTACCGCGGTCTGATCCCCGCCGCGTTTCTCGACGGCCTCGACATCACCGAACGCACGGCGGTCTGGCGCGACCGCCTGTCGGCGTCCGTTGCGCCGACGGTGCTCCTGGCCACGAGCGACACGGGGGCTGCGCAGGCCTTCTCCTGCTTCCGGGCCTGGCCCGGCGAGGAGTTGGACCGGGCGGTCACCGCGGAGCTGTCCGCCCTGTACGCCGTGCCGGAGGCGTGGGGGCGCGGGGTGGGGCGAGCGCTGCTCGGGGCGACGGTGGCGGCGATGGGTGCGGCCGGGTTCCGGGAGGCCGGGCTGTGGGTGCTGGAGGGGAACGTCCGGGCGCGCGCGTTCTACGAGGCGGCCGGCTGGCGCCCTGATGGCGCGGCCGTGGTCGAGGAGACCGGCGGTCTGGCGCTGCGCGAACTCCGCTATGTGTGCAGTCTGTTCAGCTAGCGCGTCCGCATCGTGAGAATGGGGTCTCATGATGTGAATGATCGGCGTACCGTGATCACCGCGCACCACACCGCACCGCACCACGCACCACACACCGCACCGCACCCACTCACCCCTGGGAGCCCAGCCATGCCTCACGCCGACGAAGCCGGAACCGGCAAGACCGCGTCGTCCGCCCCGCGCGAGACCGCCGTCTACACCCACGGCCACCACGAGTCCGTCCTGCGCTCGCACGCGTGGCGCACCGTCGAGAACTCCGCCGCCTATCTGATCCCCGAGCTGCGCGCCGGGCTGGACGTCCTGGACGTGGGTGCCGGGCCGGGGACCATCACGGCCGATCTGGCCGCGCGGGTCGCGCCGGGGCGGGTGACGGCGGTGGACACGGCTGAGGACGTGCTGGAGAAGGCGCGGGCGGCAGCGGCCGAACGGGGCGTGGAGAACGTCGAGTTCGCGGTCGCCGACGTCCACGCGCTGGACTTCCCCGACGACTCGTTCGACATCGTGCACGCCCATCAGGTGCTGCAGCACGTGGGCGACCCGGTGCAGGCGCTGCGGGAGATGCGGCGGGTGTGCCGGCCGGGCGGCGTGGTGGCCGCGCGGGACAGCGACTACGGCGCGTTCACCTGGTTCCCGCAGTCGCCGGGCCTGGACCGCTGGGCCGCCCTGTACCAGAGCGTGGCCCGCGCCAACGGCGGCGAGCCGGACGCCGGCCGACGGCTGCGCGCCTGGGCCCACGAGGCCGGATTCACCGACGTCACCTCGTCCGCCGCCGCGTGGTGCTTCGCCTCACCCGACGAGCGCGCCTGGTGGAGCGGCCTGTGGGCCGACCGCACCACCGAGTCGGCGTACGCCCGGCTGACCGTCGACGGCGGCCACGCGACCCGCGAGGAGCTGGCCTCGATCGCGGACGCGTGGCGCGCCTGGGGCCAGGAGCACGACGGCTGGTTCATGGTCCCGCACGGCGAGATCCTGTGCCGGGTCTGATCACCCGTCGGACGGGGCACGCATCCTGAACTCGTAGGCTGCGGGCAGCGGTTCGTCCGTGATACGGGACCACAGCTCGCCCAGTTCCTCCGCGCCCTCCCGCAGGTCGGCCACCTCGAAGCCCGCGTCGAAGACGGCGCGGGCCTCGTCCGGCCGCCCTTCGGCGAGCAGCACCCGGGCCTCCAGGAAGCGGAAGGCGCCGCGGGCGCGGACCTCGTCCGGGAGGCGGTTCAGGACGGCGCGGGCGTCGGCCGCGCGGGAGGCGTCGAGCAGGGCCGGGACGGCCTCGCGGGCGAGGGCGGCGGTGACGACCGGGTCGCCGCCGTCCCGGCCCCGGAGCTGCTCGTCGAACGCCTCCGCGTACCGCTCGGCGGCCCGTTCCGTGTGCCCGTCCTCGCGGTCGGCGACGGCCATGCAGTAGAGCAGGGGCCAGCGCTCGGCCGCGTTCTTCAGACCGCGCTCCCAGCTCCGTACCGCCTGGGCCAGATCGCCCGCGGCCCACTGCGCTACGCCGAGGTGGTACTCGGTGACGGGGTTGGCGGGCGCGGTCTCCAGCATGTCGCGCCACGCGTCGGCGACCGGGGTGGACCACAGGGCGGCGCCGGGCTCCGGGACGGGAAGCGCACCCGTACGCAGCAAGCCCACCCACGGCCGCTGTTCCTCACCGATCAGCGAGTCCGGGAACGGCGTGCCCGGCAACTCGTATCCTCCGCGCAGCACTTCGAGCGCACCCCAGCCCGATCCGGTCGCGAGCAGCGGCCCCGGTTCGGCGTCGGCGCCACTCGCCCGCCACTCCTCGTACGCCGCGTCGACCTCGGCGCGCGGCAGCGCCTCGGCGAGGGCGTCCTCGACGCTCGCGCGCGCGGCCGCCCAGTCGGGGCCGTGCACCGCGGCCGGGTCGGCGCTCAGCGGCCCGTACACCTCCAGCCAGGAGACCTCCTCCCCCGCCTCCAGCGGCGGGTGCTCCAACTGGGTGCGGGCGAGCCCGGCCTGGATCTCGGCGTAGCCGGGCGTGCCGGGCTCGGTGAGCCACTCCTGCCAGCGCCGGCCGCCGGGGCCGGTCCCCCACACGAAGAGCTTGCGGCCGAGCAGCCCGTCGGTGGAGGTCTGCACGAGCCCGGTGCCGTCCTCGTCGAGCGCGGCGATCCAGCGCCGCTGTCCGTCCGGCAGCGCGTAGAAGTAGTCGGCGGCGTGGGGTGAGTTCAGGGGGTACGTGCGGTCGGCGCCGTCGGTCGTACGGGGCACCGGGACGCGGCGCAGGGCGCGTTCGTAGCCGTGGTGCCAGGCCGTCTCGGCGGGGGCGAGGATCCGGCGGTCCTCGGGGACGGCGGTGTTGGACCACCAGTAGCAGGGCACCGTCCGCTCGTGCGGGTTGCGGACGCGGACGGCGACCCGCAGGTGCTCGGCGCCCTCCGGCAGCCACAGGTCGACCTGGAACGGCAGGTCGCGCAGCCGCTCCCACTCCCAGAGCCGGAGCATCTCGCCGCCGTCGGGGGCGGGGACGACGGCCGCGTGCAGCGGGGCGCAGGAGAGGGTGCCGTGGCCGCGGGCACCGATGTTCCACTCGATGCCGCCGGAGAACCAGGCTCCGTTGAGGGCGAACGCGGCGGGCTGCAACACCGGGTTGCGGTAGAGGAGTTCGCGGCCGGTCGGCTTGTGGAGGAGGGAGTGGACCCGGCCGCCGAGGCCGGGGAGCACGGTGACGCGGAGCCGGTCGTTCTCGATCACGATCGTGTCGAGCTCGGTGGGGGTGCGCTCGCGCCCGTATCCGTCACGCACCCGGGTCGGGAGCAGCGTGCGCAGCGGGCCGCGGCCGAGCTGCCGGGCCATGTCGCGGGGCAGCGCCGCCCGGTCGCGCGCGTCGACCGCGGGGATTCCGGCCTTCGTGAGCAGACGGAGCGCGGGCAGCGGGTTGTCCGGGCCCAACGGCGCCGCGGGCAGGGTGAGTACGGCACGTCGTACGGTCGTCATGTCGACCATGGAACACGCCGGAACCACCGCTGGCCAGGGGGTGGACAACCCCCTCGGGAGGGCTTGACCGAGAAATTCCGTTGCGGTGTGCACACGTCGACCTAGGCTTGGTCCGTTACCGAGAGAGGCGCGGAGAATGAGCGAGCAGCACACCTACCGGGTGATCGTCCGGGGCACGTTCGACGGACTGTCGGAGGAGAGCCGCACGCGGCTGCTCGCCGAGGTCGACGAGCACGGCCTGTCGGCGATGACGTTCACGGAGGAGGGCTCGCTCACCTACGACCGCGCGCTGAAGCACTTCTCGTACCGCCTGGTCGTCGTCTCGGACGCGGCGGACGGCGAGGAGATGGCGGGCGCGCTCGCGGAGGACCGGGTGGAGACGGCCCTCAAGGAACTGGGGCACGGTTACAAGGGCCTGCGGTCCTCGGTCACCGACCTCGACACGATGAAGATCAACTACAAGCGCTGAGGCTTGCCGCCGGGGGTGTCGGCGACGCCGGGCGGGTCGGCGGCGTCGTCAGCGGCGGGCGTGCCGGCGGCGTCGGGGGTGTTGGCAGAGTCGTGCGGGTTGGCGGCGTCGGGAGTGTCGGCGGGAGCGGCGGGCGTGCCGGCGGTGATCGCCCAGCGCTCGTGGTCCCGCCAGGCCCCGTCGATGAACAGCATCGCGGGCGAGAACCCTTCGAGCCGGAAGCCGGCCCGCCGCACGAGGGCGCGGGAGGCGGTGTTGCCGGGCTGGATGTTCGCCTCCAGGCGGTGCAGCCCGAGCGGCCCGAAGGCGTGTGCGAGGACGAGCCCGAGCCCCTCGGTGAGCAGCCCGCGCCCGGCGGCGTGCGCGAAGGCGCCGTAGCCGAGCGCGCCGGAGAGGAAGCCGCCGCGCACGATGTTGTTGATGTTGATGAATCCCGCGATCGACCGGTCGGCCGTGTCACAGACGAGGAAGCCGGCTCTGCACGGGTTGCCGGTCAACTGCCCGGCGTAGGCGGCGTACGCCTCTGCCGTCAGCGGCGGGAAGAGCCAGGGCGCGTGCAGCTCACGGCTCTCCCGCGCCCGCGCGGTGAACTCGTCCGCGTCGGCTGCCGTGAACGGCCGCAGCCCGACGCGGCTCCCGACAGCGACGTACTCTCCGAGATCACCAGGCATGGGTCCAGCCTACCGACGGAGATCACGGACCGACGGAAGCCACGGACCGACGGAGATCGCGGACCGACGGGATCACGGACCGACGGAGGCCCACGGACCGACGGAGGTCAGGACTGACGGAGGTCAGGACTGACGGCGGCGCGGGGACCACAGTCGCCCGGCCCGACCACGACCGGCCCACGACCCGCCCCGTTCGCAGGCGTCGGAGCGGGGTCCGGAGCGGGGGCCGGAGCCGCGCCGGCGCCCACGCCCGAGCCGGAGCCCGCTCAGCGCCGCGCCGCCGTCACCCGCGCCGGGCACGTCTCGCCCTTCTTCACCACGCCCACCACCACCCGGCCGCGTGCCTGCCGCGGCGTTCCCGGCGCCGGGTGCTGCGTGCAGACGCGCCAGTTGGGCGGCCAGAGCACGCGCCGGTCGGCGCCCGCCACGTCGTGGACGTCGAGGCGGGTGCGCGGGTCGAGGCCGGTGAAGACCCGCCAGAGGCCCTGGCCGAGGAGGTCCGGCGTGGCCTGCCCCTCGGGGGCGTCGGTGGCGGCGAGCGACTCCGCCGAGCTGACGGCGACGGCCGCGAGCGCGAGGAGCGCACCGGCGCCGAGGACGGTCGCGCGTCTCACTTGCGCCTCCGGGCGGCGAGGTAGAACCCGCAGAGCGCGCCGAGCAGCGTGGTGGCGAGCAGCGCGAGGTAGAGCGGCATGGACACCTCGGGGATCAGCAGCCTGACCCGCACCTGCCGGGTGTTCTCGAAGATCAGGACGAGCGTCAGGACCGCGACGGCCGCCATCGCGACCCGGCCGGGGGTCACGACTCCACCGGCCCGGGCCGCGCCCGCGCTCGATGTCTCCCTGGGGCTCATGGCCGGCCCTCTCCTCCGTCGTCCCGTCCGTCGTCGGTCCCACCAGGATGGGCCGCTTCCCGCCTCTCGGCGCCTGCGGAGAGGGCCGTACGAGTGACTTGTCAGACAACGCGGGCCGACTACGGTAGTCGGAGGAAGGTACGGAAAGTACGAGCAGGAGCCAGCCCGAGGAGGTCCCGTGGCAGCCGGCGGACAGCGCGGACAGCAGCGACGCCCGGTCGTCGCGCTCTACGAGCGGATCGCGGACGCCATCCACGACGGCACCTACCCGCCGGGCTCCGCCCTGCCCTCCGAGCCCAAGCTGGCGGGCGAACTGGGCGTGAGCCGGCCGGCGCTGCGCGAGGCGCTGCTGCTGCTCCAGGAGGACGGGCTGCTCACGGTGCGGCGCGGGGTGGGCCGGACGGTCAACGCGCACCCGCCGCGGCGTGGTTTCGAGCACGTGCAGGCCCTTGAGGAGCTGCTCGGGGCGGCCGCGCCGCTCCGTGTCCGCGGGCTGCTGCGCACGGTCGAGGAGCCCACCGACTTCACCACCCAGCACCTGCTCGCCCCGGCCGCGGCCGAGCTGCGGTTCTGGGAGTCCGTGCTGGTCGGAGAGGCGGGCCCGGCGGCGCTCAGCCATGAGTGGGCGGCGGCCGACGAGGTCCTGGAGCGGGCCCATCCGGCCTTCGCCGAGGCCCTGCGCGCGACGGCCGCGCCGGACCGCACCTCCATGCTGGCGGTGCTCGCGGGCGCCTCGCGGGGCGTGCCGCTCGCGGGGCACAGCGCCGTCACGGCGACGCTGCTCGGCCGCCGCAGGGGCGAGCAGCTGGGCCGCTCGGCCGACACCCCGGCGGTGCTCGTCACGCAGGTGGTACGGGTCGACGGCACCCCGGTCCTGGCCGCCAAGCACATGCTCCCGACGGGCGCGCCCGCGCTGCCGCTGCTCCAGTCGAACTGAGGCGGCGGGTCCAGCCGAACCGAGGGGCCGGCCGGGGCGCTCGCCGGGGTGGCGGACAGCGCGTCGAGCGCGTCGGCGGCGCTGCCAGCGGCGGGCGGCGGGGAGCACTGCGAGCACGTCGGCGGCGTCGCTAGCAGCGGGCGGCATGCAGCGCCCCGAGCGCGTCGGCGGAGCTGCCAGCGGCGGGCGCCGGAAAGCACCCCGAGCGGCGCCGGCGGCGCTGCCAGCGGCGGGCGGCATGCAGCGCCCCGAGCGCGTCGCTGACGTCACCGTCGCCGTCCCGGGCGGCCCACAACCCACCACACGGCGGCGGCGGGGCCAACGCCTGTCGCCACCGTCACATCACCACCCGCTCTGGGTGGCGTACACTTCCCGGCCATGCACTTGTCTGACAACCTCACCGCTGCCGCTTCCCCCGTCGCCTCCCCCGTCGTCGCCGACTGGATCCGGCAGGCCCCCAAGGCCGTCCTCCACGACCACCTCGACGGCGGACTCCGCCCCGCCACGATCGTCGAGCTGGCGCGCGCCTGCGGGTACACCGGGCTGCCCACCGAGGACCCGGCCGAGCTGGCGGTCTGGTTCCGCGACGCCGCCGACTCCGGCTCGCTGGAGCGGTACCTGGAGACCTTCGCCCACACCTGCGCGGTGATGCAGACCCGCGAGGCCCTTGAGCGCGTCGCGGCCGAGTGCGCCGAGGACCTGGCCGCCGACGGGGTCGTCTACGCCGAGATCCGCTACGCCCCCGAGCAGCACCTGGAGGCCGGGCTGACCCTCGACGAGGTCGTCGAGGCCGTGAACCGGGGCTTCCGCGAGGGCGAGCGCCGCACCGGTGGCCGGATCACCGTCCGCACCCTCCTCACCGGCATGCGCCACACCGACCGCTCGCTGGAGATCGCGCAGCTCACCGTCGCGCACCGGGACAACGGCGTGGCGGGCTTCGACATCGCCGGCGGCGAGATCGGCAACCCGCCGGCCCGCCACCTGCCCGCCTTCCAGCACCTGAAGCGCGAGAACTGCCACTTCACGATCCACGCGGGCGAGGCCGTCGGCGCCGAGTCCATCCACGAGGCCGTGCAGGTCTGCGGCACCGAGCGGATCGGCCACGGCGTGCGGATCACCGACGACATCGCCGAGGACGGCACGCTGGGCCGCCTCGCCTCGTACGTCCGCGACAACCGCATCGCCCTGGAGGTCTGCCCGACCTCCAACCTCCAGACGGGCGCCGCCAAGGACTACGCCTCGCACCCGATCGACGAGCTGCGCCGCCTGGGCTTCCGCATCACCCTCAACACGGACAACCGTCTGGTCTCCGGCACCACCATGAGCGAGGAGTTCCAGCACATGGCCGACACCTTCGGCTACGGCCCGGAGGTCTTCGAGGAGTTCACGATCGCCGCCCTGGAGTCCGCCTTCCTCCCGCTCCCGGAGCGCCGCCGCCTGATCGACGAGCTGATCCGTCCGGGCTACGCGGCCCTCGCGACCGCCTGACCGACCGGGTCGACCAACCCCGGCGGCGTACGCCTCCGGGACGTAGGTCTCCGGCTCGAACGTCTCCGTCTCGTACGCAGCCGGGACGTACGAGCCCGTGGTGTACGGGCCCCCCTCCCCCGTACGCCACCGCCCGGGCCGCCCATGCCCGGCCGCACGAGTGGAGCCGCCCCCCTCAGCCGGCGGCCGCTTGCGCCTTCGCCTCGGCCCGCGCGACCGCCGGGGCGATGGCCCGCTCCACCGCGAGCCGGCCCTCGCCCGCGTCGCCGAGGCGGCGGACCATGAGCCGCACGATCGCGTGGAAGAAGAGGGCCGGCCCGCACGGCGTCCACTGCTCGCGGTTGTCCGGGTCGAGCAGGAAGTCGAGGACGGCGTCCGGCTCGGCGGGGACGAAGCGGAACTCGGCGTGCTCCCACTTGTCGTCGACGCCCCGGCTCCAGCGGTCCCGCAGGTCCGCCTCGCTCAGGTCGGGAAGCACGGCCAGGAAGAAGGCGGCCCACTGGTGGTGGCCGAGATCCATGCCGAGCGACAGCAGCTCGACCTCGCAGGCGTCGCTCCGATGCACCGCCAGCTCCTCGCGCAGCGCGCGGCGGGCGGCCCCGAAGAGGTCGGGCACGCCGTCCTTGAGGTCGTGCTTGCCGGAGAGCCCCTCGTTGGCCGAGGAGTTCCAGAACCCGGCGTTGCCGCCGACGGTGGCGCTGCGCCGGGAGAACAGCATGCGGTTGTCCTGGCCGGTCACCACGGCGACGTTGGCACCGAAGCTGCTGGACAGGAACCCGTTCACGGTCACCGGGTCCCGGCCGGCCAGATAGTGCTCGCGCAGGGTGAACCCGGCCCCGTCGCCCTCCTCCAGGCGCCGGGAGTCGAGCTGCTGGGCGGCGAGGAAGGTGAAGTAGTCCGTGGGCGAGAAGCGGATCTCGACGATCGGGTCCTCGACGTCGTCGCTGCGGGTCACGGCGATCGTCTCGACGGCGAACCGGGGGTGGTTCCAGCGCCGGTCGGCCCCGGCGACGGCCCGGGTGCGCTGCTCCTCCTCGATCTCCTGGCGCCAGCGCCGGACGTCCTCGGGGAGGTAGACCGGCTCGTCGGCGTCGAAGTAGATCTTGAGGTTCTCCTCGACGATCGGACGGGTACCGTCCCCCTCGAAGACGTAGCAGTCGGTCTGCAGCGGTCCGATTCGAATGGGATCGCGATCTGTCACGGCAGCCTTTCCCGAGCTGTGAACTGCGAGGTTTCGCACGACAGTTGCACAGCGTCCGAGATGGTTGCAACATCCTCACCAGGGGCACGGGAGGCGGGTGCGGTGAGCGGTGCGGGGGTGCACGGCGAGGCGTTCGTCGTGTGCGTCGACGAGTACGACGGCGCCCCGCATGCCCGGCTGGAGTCGGCCCGCCGCTGCGCCGAGGACTTCCGCGCGCTGGCCCGCCGGCTCGGCTTCGACGCCGACGCGCCGGTGATCTCGGGAACCAAGCGGGAGATCGACGAGGCGCTCGACGTGATCCGGCGGTCCACGGCGCGGCGCAAGATCGTCTACTGGGTGGGGCACGGCTTCGCCTACGGCCGGCACCGCGTCGGCCTGCCGTCCCGGGACTTCGACCTCCGGGCGAAGGACCCGATGTTCTATCCGAACGAGCTCGGCCGCTTCCTGATCCGGCTGAGCGGGGACGTGCTGTTCATCGTCGACACCTGCCACGCCGCCGACTTCGCCTACGAGGTCTACCAGGAGTACGTCGAGCTGGAGGTCGCGGCCGGGATCCTGCGGCCGGGGCCGCCGGGCGCCGGCCTGCCCGGCCGGAGCATCGGCTGCCTGGGCACGGTCGCGGGCGACGACCTCGCACAGGTCGGGCTCTGGCTGGGCGCGTGGCGGCGGCTGGTCGACACGCGCGACCAGGAGTTCCGCGAGGAGCCGCTGTGGAACGCGTACGCGCGGGCCGTCCACGGGGCGGTGGTCCTCGAAGCGGTCCACCACGTGCTGGCGGACACCGCGGGCGGCGACCGCGTCACGCCCCAACTCCACGGCGGCGGGCGGCTCCTGGGCTTCTTCGTCAATCCGCACTACGACCCCTCCGCGCGCCCCGTCTCCGCCGCCGCGCCCACCCGGCGGGAGGAGCTCCTCGGCGAACAGGTGCAGCGTCTGCTGCGTGGCCGGTTCGCCGGACTGCTCCTGGAGGAGGACGACGCGCCGTTCGTCGGACGACGGCACTCGCTGGCCCGGATCACGGAGTGGCTGACCTCCTCCGGGCGCAACGGCGTCATGGTCGTCACGGGGGCGCCCGGCAGCGGCAAGTCGGCGCTCCTCGGGCAGATCGCGCTGATGACGATCAAGGACACGCCGCAGTTCCGCGCCCTGCCGCCGGGGCGGCGCAGCAGCCTCGCGGGGGCGATCTCCGCCGGCATCCAGTGCCGTGGCCGCAGCGCCCTGGAATGCGCCCGCGAGCTGGCCCAGGGCATGCAGATCCCGGAGCCCGAGGCCGGCTGGAAGGACGTCGGCGAAGCGGTCCTCGCGCTGATCGCGGCCTGCCGGGCCGAGGGCGAGGCCGCCTTCCTCGTCGACGGGCTCGACGAGACGGACCCGGCCCAACTCGACGCGGTGGTCACCGAGGTGCTCGGTCCGCTGGGCCAGCAGCCGAACGTACGGATCCTGGTCGGCACCCGCCCCACGGCCGGACAGGCCCTCGCGCTGCTCGACGCCACCACGCACGACCTGGACACGGTGCACGACCGCTCGGACGACATCGCCGAGTACGTGACGCACCGGCTGTCCGTACCGGACTCGCCGTACCGCGCGGACGCCGGACTGCGCGAGGCGGTGGCACGGGTCCTGGTGGAGCAGAGCCAGGGCGTGTTCCTCGTCGCGCGGCTGCACTGCGCCGCGCTGGTGCGCGCCGGGCGGGCGCTCGCCCCGGACGGCGAGGAGTTCCGCGGGCTGCTCGCCGCCGGACTGGAGGAGGCCCTCGAACAGGAGGTCCGGGACCTCGACCGGATCGCCTCGGCCGGTCCCGGCGGGCCCGTGCCCGCCGGCTGGGCGCGCGGACTGCTGCTGCCGCTCGCCCTGTCGTACGGCGCGGGGCTGCCGCACGCCGACGACATCTGGCTCGACGCGGCGCGGCGCCTGGCCGACGCGGACGGGCGGACCGTCGCGTACGGTGCGGACGACATCCGGCGGATCAGACGGGTGGCCGGCGCCCATGTCGTCGAGTACGGAGAGGCCGGCCAGCCCGTCTACCGGCTCGGCCATGAGGCCCTCGCCCACCACCTCCTGGAGGGCACCGGCCGGGGCCGGGCCGAGCTGCACGCGGTCATGACGGACGTGCTGCTGCACACGCACCGGGCCGTCTACCGGGGGCGCGGCGCCACCAACCCGTACATCGCCCGCTACGCCACCGCCCACGCCGCCGCCTGCGGCCGGCTCACCGAGCTGGCGGAGGACGCGGAGCTGCTGGTCAACGCGGAGCCGGAGCGGCTGATCCTGCTGCTCGACCGGCCGGGCGCGGCGGCCACGGCGCGGACGGAGCTCTACCGGCGGGTCGCGGAGGAGCTCACCGGCCGGAGCCCGGCCGGGCGTTCGGCGCTGCTGCAGGCCACGGCGCTCTACCAGCAACCGGAGTTACGGGCCTGGGCCCGCTCCCCCGGGCTGCTGTTCTGGACGGACGAGTGGACGACGACCCGGCCGGTGCCGCCGTTCCGGACGCTGAAGGTGCCGCAGGGCGATGTGCGGGCGGTGGCCGCCGACGGCGACGGCCGGGGTCTGCTGGCGGCGGGCGAACGGCTCTGGCACTGGCCGCGGCCCGGCGGCCGGCCCGTCTTCCTGCACCGCTGGCTGGGCAGCGGCGCGTTCCACGCGCTGACGGTGGCGCCGCTCGGGGCGGCGGTGACGGCGGTCGCGGACGCCGAGCGGGTCGTCGTGTGGACCTCGGAGTCCGGACCGGTGCAGGTGTACGGGTGGGGGGCGCGGATCGGCGACGTGGCGGCCGGATCCGCCGGCGGCACCGCGCTGGTCGTCGCGGCGAGCGGCACGACCGTCTCCGTGTGGGAGTGGCGGGACGGGCGCCCCCGGCACCGTGGCTTCTGGCCGTGGCCCGGTGCCGGTCCGGTGCAGAGCGTGGCCGTCGGCGCCCTGGACGGGGTGCCGAGCGTGCTTGCCGCCGGGGACGGCGGGGTGGTGGTGTGGGACGCGCGGAGCGGCGAACGGCTGCTCGCCTTCGGCGCGGACGGCGGCCGGGCCGACGCCCTCGCCGCCACCGCCTCGGACGCCGTGCTGCATGTCGCCGTCCTCGGCACGGCCCGGCCGCAGGTGCGGGTGTGGCAAGTCCGGGGAGGCGCCGACGGGGCGCCGCCGGGCGCCGAGCTGGTGCACGCGGCGGCCCTGCGGCACGCGTCCGGTTCGGCGGTGGCGCTGCGGGACGACGGCCCCGAGGGGCTCCTGGTGGCGGCGGTCGACGGAGGGACCGTACGGCTGTGGCGGGTGCGGGACGGGGGCCGGGACGGAAGCCGGGACGGAAGCCGGGACGGAAGCCGGGACGAGGCCCCGGGCAGAGACCAGGACGGGATCCGGGACGGGTGTCTGGAGAACGAGGAGTTGCCCGCTCTGCCCGGGCATCGCACGCAGCCGCGCTCGGTGGCGTTCCTGCGCGATGACGAGGGGTCCGTGTGCGTGGCGGACGGCTCCCGGATCCGGGTGTGGCGGCCGGCCGCCGGCCCACCCGGCTCCGGCGCGGACGGGGGCGGCCCGCGGACCGGGATGCCCGTTTCGGGAAGCGGTCATGTGGGGGCGATGACCGGGGCGGCCGGGGGCGCGGGCGGCGCGGTGGCGCTCGCCGCGGAGAACACCGTCCGCGTCTGGGACCTGGGCGGGCGGCACCTGGCCGACGACCGGGTTCTCGACCGGGTCTCCTCGCTGGCGCTGCGCGGCACTCCCGGCGGTGGACCGGTCTGGCTCGCGGTGGGCGGGCACCACCCGGTGCACGGCCCCTGTCTGCGGGTCAGGACCCTGGACGACGACGCCGGTACGGTCTTCCCGCTCGACGTGCACCGCGACAGCAGCGTGACCGCCGTGGCCCTGGCCGAACGGGGCGAGGGCGAGGGCGAGGGCGGCGGTGACGGCGGCGGCGGCGCGGTCCAGGTGCTCGCGGCGACCGACCGGTACATCCGCCGCTGGGACGTCTCCAGCGGCGAACAGCGGCCGAGCCTGCACGTCGGCGTCGGACGGATCGAACATCTGACGGCCGTCGGCACACCCGGCGCCGAGCCCTTCCTCGCGGCGACGGCGGGCGACTCCGTCTGGGTCTGGCCGCGGGCGGAGCCCGGCACGGGACCCCTGCGCTTCCGGCTGCCGCGGCTCGCCCACCCCGTGCCGGCCCGCGCACTGGCCGCCACCCACGACGCCGGGGGCCGGCCGCTCGTGGCGGTCGCCACCTCCGCCGGGGTCTTCACCGGTTCCCTGGACGACCCGTTGGAGGACGGCACCGGCCGGCGGCGGCTCCGGTTGCGCACCGATGCCGCCGACGTCCGCTCGCTGGCCTTCTGCACGACCGCGGCGGGCCGGCTGGTGCTCCTCGGCGCGAGCCGTACCCGGATCGTCCACGAGTGGGCCGTCGACGGTCCGGGCGAGGACCGGATGGTCCCGGACCGCGGCTTCGACGTGCACCAGGTGTTCGCCGCCCCGGCCGCGTCGGGGCTGCTGGTCGCGGTGGTCGGCCGGGAGCGCATGGACGTCCTGCGGCTCGACGAGCGTCGTGGCTGACGCCGGTCACCGACCTGACAGGAAAGACCGAAAGGAGAGAGATGGCGAACGACCTGGTCGTCTTCGTGCCCGGAATCATGGGCAGCGTGCTGCGCGACGCGGAGGGCAAGGACGTCTGGAACCTCACCCCCGGCGTGGTCGGCAGCGTGCTGTTCGGCCTGGAACGCTACTTCGAGCGGCTCACGCTGCCGCCCGGCATCGGCGACGGGGCGCCGGAGGCGCCTGCGCCGCACGCGCTGTCCCCGGACGGGCTGCTGAAGGAGCCGCGCATCTGGCCCGGACTGATGCCGCACGTGGCCTACAAGAAGCTGGCCCGGCACCTGGGCGGCCTCGCCGAGGGGCGGATGGTCGTCTTCCCGTACGACTGGCGCCTGTCGAACCGGCACTCCGCCGCGCTCCTCAAGGTCTTCGTCGAACGGGAGCTGACGCGCTGGACGGAGGAGTGCCGCGGCCGGGGCGAGACCGGCGAGCGCGCGCCGAAGGTCGTCCTCGTCTGCCACTCCATGGGCGGACTGGTGGCGCGCTACTACCTGGAGGTGCTGGGCGGCCGGGAGACCGCGCGGTCCCTGGTGACCATCGGCACGCCGTACGCGGGCGCCGTGAAGGCCGTCCAGGCGCTGACCGGTACCTTCCCCGGCCGGAAGCTCCGGGCCGTGCCGGCGCGGCTGCGCGAGCGGCTGATCACGGCGGCGCGCAGCATGCCGGCGGTGCACCAGCTGCTGCCCACGTACCAGTGCGTGGACGGTCATCCGGGCGGCACCCGGCTCGAGGACGTGTCCGTGCCGGACCTGGACACCGCGATGGTGCGCGACGCGTTCGAGTTCCGCCGGGAGCTCGCCCGGCACATCCGGGACAACGCCGAGGCGGACCGGGCCGCCGGCCGTCCCGACGCCTACCGGCTGTTCGCGTCCGGCGGCCGCGGCGAGCCGACGG
This sequence comes from Streptomyces sp. NPDC004788, assembly GCF_053601115.1. Taxonomy (NCBI): domain Bacteria; kingdom Bacillati; phylum Actinomycetota; class Actinomycetes; order Kitasatosporales; family Streptomycetaceae; genus Streptomyces; species Streptomyces sp. NPDC004788. Next base: position 57,851 of record NZ_JBSGBF010000014.1, on the reverse strand, counting down.
ACGTGCTGCTGCGGCTGTCCGCCGGGGAGGTCACGTACGCCGACCGCTTCCCCGACGACAACCGCTGGCAGGGTGACGGCACGGTGCCGTGTCTCTCCGCGACACCGCCGGACTGGGCCGACGGCGCGCGCGTCGACTGGTTCCGGCTCGGCCACACGGCCCTGCCGAACGACCTCCATCTGCACCGGCAGTTGCTGGACCGGTACGAGGCCCTGGAGCACCGTCCGTACCAGACGCTGAGCATGGGCTTCGGCGTCGACGTCCCGGAGGCCGTGGCCAAGGGCGAGCCGCTGGAGGTGGCGGCGGTCTCGGAGGAGGAGGGGCTGTTCCTCGACGGGCGTCTGGTCTCGCCGGCGACGGGCGAGGTGCTGGAGCGGCGCCGGCTGCTCCCGGTGGACGACGGCCGGTACCGGGCCGTGTTCGACCCGCCGCCGGGTCTGTGGCTGGTCGAGGTGGAGGCCCCGCGGGTGCCCACCGCGCCGGTGCAGCAGGAGACGGTCGTCGTCCTGGACTGACCCGGTCGGGCCGGCGCCCTTCACCCGGCCTGCCCGCCCGGCTGCCCGGCCCGACCTTCCCGGGCCGTCCTCCCCGGCCCGACCCAGCTGCCTGGTCCGGCCTCCTCAGCTTGGCCTCCCCGCCCGGCCTCCCCGGCCCGCCCTCCCCGGGCTCAGTCCACCCGGCCGGCCACCAGCGGTAGTTCCAGCGTCCCCGTGTCCTCGGGGGCGCTGGTGACGGTCACCGGCTTGACGCCCCGGTTGCCCGAGTAGGCCGTGTCGCTGGCGGCGATCACGAACTCCAGGCGGTGGCCGGTCTCGTAGCGGTGCACGATGCCGGGCAGTTCGACGGTGAAGGGGCGGGTGACGTCGGGTACGCGGACCGGCGCGACGAGGCGGTTGACGAGGGTCTTCGTGCCGTCCGGGGCGATGTCGTAGAGCTTGGCGAAGAGGACCAGCTTGTCGGCGGCGTCGCCGGAGTCCTGGACGCGTTCGGTGCGCGGCGAGACGACCTTCAGGGCGGCGCGCGGCGAGCCGACGAGGTCGGCGGGTGCGGTGAGCGGGGCGCTGCGCCAGCCGAGGTAGGTGCCGGCGATGTCGTACGGCTGGGGGTCGGGCAGTCCGACGAGGCCGGCGAGCGAGGACTCGGAGTGACTGGTGGGCACGAGCCAGTTGGCGTACTCGCGCGAGCCGCGCACGACCTTGGCGCGGTTGTCGACGAGCTTGCCGTCGCCGGAGAGGTAGAGCTGCTGGCTGAGCGCGGGGACGCGGGACGCGGTGCCGTAGCCGGTCTGCCAGTCGCGGTAGTAGGCGAAGGCCGGTCCGGTGTCGGTGGCGCGGTCGTCGCGCAGATAGCGGTCGAACCAGGCGAGCACGCGTCGCCCCACGTAGCTCGACTCCAGGTTTCCCTGGCCGAGGTCGAGTTCACCGGGCCGCTGTCCGCCGCTGTGTCCCCAGGACTGCCAGATCATCTTGGTCTCGACGCCCTGCCGGCGGAGCCGGTCGTAGCTGTCCCGGGCCTCGTTGAGGTTGAAGAGGCTGTCGGACTGGCCCTGGACGATCAGGGTGGGGGCCTTGACCTTGTCGAGGTACGAGACGGGGGACACGCTGCGCGCGAAGGCGAGCATCCCGTCGGTGGCGGCCTGCGGGTAGCTGCCGGAGTTGAGCAGCCGGACGGTGTCGCAGGCGTCGGTGACGAAGTGCAGACAGCCGAGGGAGTTGATCCGGCTGGGGTCGAGGGAGGGCACGAGCAGCGGCTGGCCCTCGCCCATGAGGTAGAAGCCGTTCGCCCACTGCCATTTGAAGACTCCGGGGGTGGCCCGGTCGGCGTTGTTGGGGGCGAGGGAGTAGGCGAGGTCGTTCCAGGTGATGAGGGGGACCAGCGCGTCGAGGCGGGGGTCGGCCGCGGCGGTGGCGAGCTGGACGGCGCCGCCGTAGGAGCCGCCGATCATGCCGACGCGCGGGTCGCCCGTCCCGTCCTGGGTGACGAAGTCGGCGCGGGTGCCGTCGTCGGCGGCGCGGGTGCCGGCGAGGAAGTCGACGAGCCGGGCGGCGGCCTGGCCGTCGATGCGCGGGTCGTCGAGGGAGATCAGGCAACCGCTCTTGCCGAAGCCGAGTCCGGAGTAGACGAGTCCGACGTACCCGCGGGTGGCGACGGCCTTGCCGATGGCGTCGGTGGTGCCGTCGCTCTTGCTGCCGCCGAAGCCGTTGGTGGCGAGGACGGCGGGCGCGGGGTGGGCCGCGTCGACACCCTCGGGCCGGTAGAGGTCGGCGTCGAGCGCGCAACTGGGGCCGCCCGCCTGGACGGTGAAGCGAAGCGGGGTGACGGTGTAGGTGTACGTGCCGGGCTCGGCGCCCTGTGCGGGGGCGGCGAGGGCGAGCGGCGCCGCCAGCGCCGCCCCGGCCGTGAGCGCGAGGACCTTGCGGGATCTTGGCAGGACACGAGCACGGGGACGGGACACGGGGACCTCCACACCGAGAACGCGCGAACGACCTACCTACCGGTAGGTACGGGGCGCGCCCATGGTGTGACACGTGTCAGAGGGCCGTCAACGAGCCTGACAAAGGTTATTGACGGAGATTCAGTGAAGGGTCGCCGCCCGGCCGCGGTCGTCCCCTGTGCGACGTTGTGCGGCACGCCGTCAGCTCAGGGCCGGTACGTCCAGGGTCAGCGTGCCCGCCTCCGCGTCCAGGACCCCGGGTATCCCGAAGGGCACGGTCGGCGCGCTCTCGTGGTGCCCGAAGCCCATCCGCTCCACGACGGGCACACCGAGACCGCCGAGCCGGTCCGCGAGCACGGCGCGCACCTCCTCGTACGGCCCGCACTCCTCCCAGGAACCGAGCCCGATCCCGGCGACGCCGTCCAGCCAGCCGGAACGCAGGAGTTGGGTGAGGATCCGGTCCAGGCGGTACGGCTCCTCCCCCACGTCCTCCAGGAGCAGCAGCCCGCCGCGGGCGGAGCTCCGGGCGTGCGGGGTGCCGAGGTCGGCGGCGAGGAGACTGACGCAGCCGCCGAGGGTGACGCCGTGGGCGCGGCCCGGCACGAGGGCGCCGGCGCTCTCCAGGCCGAGTGTGCGCACCGACTCGGGCTCGAAGAGGGTGGCGCGCAGCGACTCCTGCGTGCGGGCGTCCTTGAGGAAGGCCGCGGCGGCGACCATGGGACCGTGCAGGGTGGCGAGGCCCAGGCGGACGGCGAACGCCTCGTGCAGGGCGGTGACGTCGCTGTAGCCGACCAGGATCTTGGGGCCCGCGGCCCGTATCGCGGTCCAGTCGAGCAGGTCCACCATGCGCTGGGCGCCGTAGCCGCCGCGGGCGCACAGCACGGCGGAGACGTCGGGGTCGCACCACGCCTCGGTGAGGTCGCGGGCGCGGTCCTCGTCGGTCGCGGCGAGGTAGCCGAGGGTGGGGTGGCCGGCCATGACGTGCGGGGCGACGACCGGGTCGAGGTCCCAGCCGCGCAGGATGTCGAGGCCGGCCTGGAGCCGATCCTCGGGGATGGGGCCGCTGGGCGCGACGACGGCCACCCGGGCGCCGGGGCGCAGCCGCGGCGGCCGGAGACACGGCTCGGGGGTCCCACGGGTCTCGGGGGTCTGGGGGGTCTCGGGGGTCATTTCCGCAGCTCCAGGCGGGGGACGTCGGACCGCTCGATGCCGAAGGTCTGGGCGTACAGGGAGAGTTCGGCCTCCAGCGCCCGGATCAGCGTCTCGGCCTTCCGGAAGCCGTGCGACTCGCCCTCGAAGGCGATGTAGGCGTGCGGGACGCCCCGGCCGGCCATCCGGGCGAGGAACCGGTCGGCCTGTGCGGGCGGGCAGATCACGTCGTCGAGGCCCTGGAGCAGCAGGAAGGGCGCGGTGATCCTGTCGATGTGCTCCAGCGGGGAGCGCTCGTGGTAGCGCTCGGGGACCTCGGCGACCGGGCCGATCAGCCCGTCCATGTAGCGGGACTCGAAGTCGTGGGTCTCGTCGGCGGCCCAGCCGGCCGGGTCGAGGATGGGGTAGAGGATGGTGCCGCAGGCGTAGACGTCGCTGTGGACGAGGGAGGCGGCGGTGGTCCAGCCGCCGGCGCTGCCGCCGCGGACGGCGATCCGGGCCGGGTCGGCGGTGCCCTCGTCGGCGAGGGCGCGGGCCACGGCGGCGCAGTCCTCGACGTCGACCACGCCCCACTGCTCACGGAGCCGCTCGCGGTACTCCCGGCCGTAGCCGGTGGAGCCGCCGTAGTTGACCTCCGCGACGCCGATGCCCCGGGAGGTGAAGTAGGCGACCTCCAGGTCGAGGACGAGCGGGACGTGCCCGGTGGGGCCGCCGTGGGCCCAGATCACATAGGGCGGGCGCTCGCCTTCGGGGCCGGTCATCTCGGGGTGGTGCGGCGGGTAGACATGGGCGTGGACCTCCCGGCCTCCGGGGCCGGTGAAGGTGCGCTCCTGGGGCTCGGGGTAGTACGCGGGGTCGACCGGGTCCTGGTGAGGGGCGCCGATCACCCGGGCGCGACCGGTGCACGTGTCCAGCTCGACGACCTCGTAGGCGCTGCGCGGGCTCGCGGCGACGCCGACGACCCGGGTGCCGTGGACGGCCAGGGTGGCGGCCCATTCGGTCCAGGGTCCGGCGGCGTCGACGAGTTCGCCGCTCTCCGGGTCGAGTATGCCGAGGGCGCCGGTGCCCCTGCCGTGCACGACGGCGATCAGGCCGCTCTCCAGGGGCTTGAACCAGCTGAGGCCGAGCCGCCACAGGGCTCCGGCGAACTCCTCGGGGCGCGGGCAGAGCGCGACGGGCCGGGCGCCGTCCGCGGCGATGCGGTAGAGGTTCCACCAGCCGGTGCGGTCGCTGAGGTGGAGGAGCTGCCCGTCGGGCGTCCACTCGATCTGGGGGACGGACTCGTCGGGGCCGCCGGCGACGGTGCGGGGCCGGTCGAAGGCGCCGTCCTCGGTGATGCCGGCGAGCAGGACCTCGGTGCCGTCCCAGGGCATCCGGGGGTGGTCCCAGCCGATCCAGGCGACCTGCCGGCCGTCGGGCGAGATCCGCGGTCCGGTGACGAAGTGGTGCTGCCCGTCGGTGAGTTCACGCACCCGCGAGCGGTCATCGGCGGCGGAGCCGTCCAGCGGCACGGCGGCGATCACCCGGCGCACGTCGGTGGGCCCGGGGCCGGTGAGCTCCTCCAGGACGCACCAGACCTCGCCGTGCTCGGGCCTGAGCACCGGGTCCGCCCAGCGCAGCCCGTCGCCGACCGGCGAGACGGGGGTGAGCGGCCGGGGCGGGGCGCCGTCCGCCGCGTCCGGCTCGTAGGCGTACAACCGCTGGTCGGGGTGGTGGCAGAAGACGACGAGCGGCGAACCGTCGGCCCGCACCGTGCCGGCCCAGGGCTGTCCGCCGTACTCGATGACGCGGCTGCGCACGTTCCACGGAGCGGGCAGCACCGACTCCTCGGTGCCGTCGGGGCGGCGGCGCACCAGGGCGCGCCGACCGCCCTCGGTCGGGCGCGGTGCGGACCACCACACCTCGTCGCCGACGAAGCCGACGAACTCGGGCCGTCCGTCGTGCGCGGCGGCGAGCGCGGCGCCGATGGGCGACGGCCAGCTGCCGTAGGTGGCCGTGGTTGCCATCAGGAATCCCCCCTGGTGCAGATCGCGTGGTTGCGGGTCGTGGTGCGGGTCGGCACGCCGGGTCCGGGTGTCAGGCGGTCCGGGTGTGCCGGGTGTGTCAGGCGGTCCGGGTGTGCCGGGTCGGGTGTCAGGCGGTCCGGAGGTAGTGGTCGAGGACGCGGACGCCGAAGTGCAGGGCGTCGACGGGGACGCGTTCGTCGACGCCGTGGAAGAGCGCCCCGTAGTTCAGCTCGGGGGGCAGCTTCAGCGGCGAGAAGCCGTAGCCGGTGATGCCGAGCCGGGAGAACTGCTTGGCGTCGGTGCCGCCGGACATGGTGAAGGGGACGACGTGCCCGGCCGGGTCGAAGCGCTCGACGGCGGCGCGCAGCTTGGCGAAGGTCGGCGAGTCGACCGGCGCCTCCAGGGCCACCTCACGGTGGTGGAACTCCCACGTCACGTCCGGTCCGACGAGCCGGTCCATCGTCTCGACGAACTCGTCCTCGTGACCGGGCAGCATCCGTCCGTCGATGTAGGCGACGGCCTGGCCCGGGATCACGTTCACCTTGTAACCGGCGTCGAGCATGGTCGGGTTGGTGCTGTTGCGGACGACGGGCCGGAGCAGGGCGGCGGCCGGTCCCAGCTTCTTCAGGAGCAGCTCGGTGTCGAAGTCCGGGGCGTGCACGTCGATGTCGATGCCGTACACGGCGGCGAGTCCGGCGAGCCCTGCCCGCACGGTCGGGGTGAGCCGGACGGGCCACTCGTGGGAGCCGATGCGGGCGACGGCCTCGGCCAGCCGGGTGACGGCGTTGGCGGTGTTGATCTTGGAGCCGTGGCCGGCCTGGCCGTGGGCGGTGAGCTTGAGCCAGGCGGTGCCGCGCTCGCCGGCGCCGATCGGGTAGAGCGTGGTCCGGGGGTCCGGGTGGAAGCTGAAGGCGCCGGATTCACTGATGCCCTCGGTGCACCCCTCGAAGAGGCCGGCGTGCCGGTCGGCGAGGAAGCCGGAGCCGTCCTCGGCGCTGGCCTCCTCGTCGGCGGTGTAGGCGACGACGATGTCCCGGCGCGGCCGGATGCCCTGGCGGGCCCAGGAGCGGACGACGGCGAGCACCATCGCGTCCATGTTCTTCATGTCGACGGCGCCGCGTCCCCACACGACCCCGTCGCGCACCTCGCCGGAGAACGGGTGCACGGCCCAGTCGGCGGCCTCTGCGGGGACGACGTCCAGATGGCCGTGGACGAGCAGCGCGTCGGCCGTGGGGTCGGTGCCGGGGATGCGGGCGACGACGTTGGTGCGGCCGGGCGTGCGCTCCAGGAGCACCGGTTCCAGGCCGGCGCCGGCCAGTCGTTCGGCGGCGTACTCGGCGGCGGGGCGCTCGCGGCAGTCGCCGCCGCCGCGGTTGGTGGTGTCGATCCGGATCAGTTCCGAGGTGAAGGTGACGACCTCGTCGAGTGCCGTCGCGTCCGGGCCCTGGTCCGTGCCGTCCCTCTCGTCAGCCATACTGCTCCTCCACGGCGGCGGACACGATCGTGGTGACCGCCTTGAACGTGCGAATTGCCTCGTACATCGTCTCGCTGGTGTAGGCGGCCCGCCGCTCGCCACTCCGCTCGGTGCCCGGGACCACCGTCGCGACGGCGGCCAGGTGCTCCGCGTCGAACTCCATCTCCACGGTGAACGGCCCGCCGTGGACCGGTTCGTGCCGCACCGCGAGCGAGGCCGCCTGCTTGGCCGCCGAGCGGATGTCGGCGGCGGTGCGGGCGGGGGTGCGGCAGACCGCCGCGTACCGCGAGACGTGGTCCTTGACGGCGACCTTGAGCGCTTCCGGCGCGTAGCCGAGGGCGTCGTCGCAGGTCAGGTCGTCGCCGGTGACGAGCACGACGGGGACGCCGTACTCGGCGACGACATGCGCGTTGAGCAGGCCCTCGCTCGCCCGCACTCCGTTGAGCCAGACGCCGGTGATCGAGTTGGCGAGGTAGGTGTGCGCGAGGACGCCCTCGGCGCCTGCCCCGGTGTGGTAGCCGACGAAGGCGATGCCGTCCACGTCGCCGTGCTGGACGCCCTCGACCATCGAGAGCGACTTGTGGCGGCCGGTCAGCATCTCGGCCCGCTCGTCGAGCCGTTCCAGCAGCAGATTGCGCATGGTCCAGTGCGCCTCGTTGATCAGGACCTCGTCGGCGCCGCCGTCGAAGAAGCCGAGCACCGCCGCGTTCACGTCCGAGGTGAACATCGCACGGCACCGCTCCCACTGCGGGGTCCCGGGCAGCACGTCGGCGGGCCAGGTCACACCGGTGGCGCCTTCCATGTCGGCGCTGATCAGGATCTTCATGCCTGGCACCGTACGCGTCGGGCGGCGGGCCCCACCACCCCTGTGGAAAAGTGTCGGAGGCGTGGACCAGTGGCGGTGGATTCCGGCGAATCCTTTCATCTCGTGCGTATAGGCTGACGGGCGCAGATTTCCCCTCGCTTATCCACAGGAGAACCTCGGTGACCACTTCCCTCGCCCCGTCCGAGACCGCCGCCGAGACCACCGCCGAGGCCGTTGCCGAGATCGCGGCCGATGCCGAGGCCGAGGCCGCTGCCGAGCCCGCCGCCGAGGCGGCCGCCGCGACCGTGCTCGACGCCGGCGAATGGGTCGAGCCCGCCGCGCAGGACGTCGTCGAGGCCGTGGTCCGCGACGCCCGCGAGTTCGGGGCGTACGCGCGGACCGGCGGCTGGACCTTCGCGCTGAAGGTGGCGCGAAGCGTGCGGCCCGGCGGGCAGCCGGCCGAGGGCTCGGACAAGGTGTCGGCGAAGGCGTTCGCGGAGCTCGCCGGCTGCTCGCCCGAGCGGGTCATGCGCTACTACAAGGCGTGGGACATGGCCGCGGACGACGGCCTGGTGCCGCAGTTCGAGGCCCTGCTCCCCGGCGAGGACGTCGAGCTGCCCGAGGCCGACGTCTGGCTCTCCTACTACTCCTCGCGTTCCAGCGCCACGTCGGTGCGCGGGCACGCGATCACGGCGGCGGCCGAGGCGGAAGGCATCAAGGCGACGAAGGCCCTGGAGGTGGCGGAGAACCCGACCGCGCTGCGCGCCGCCATCCTCGCCGACCCGGGCACGGCCGCTGCCGCCCGTAACGCGCTGCTCGACCGGATGAAGGAGGACCCGGCGCTGCAGACCGAGATGGCCCGGGCCATCGCCCGCACCGGCGACCTGAAGAAGGCGGTGGCGCAGGAGGCGAAGGCGGCCGACCGGATCGACTTCGTGCGGCAGATCGCCGAGGGCGGCCAGATCCGGACGCCCGCGGGCCAGACCGTCGCGGCGCCGCCGGAGCTGCGCGCGGAGGCCGAGCGCCATCTGTCGCTGATCGACGAGCTGGACGACTCGGAGGAGGCCGGCGAGTGGGCCGGCGAGGCGTACGACACGGTCAAGTCGCTGGTCGTGAAGGCCGTCGAGGAGGATCCGGCGCTGCGGGTCCAGGAGCGCCGGGCCAAGTTCTACAACAGCCTGCAGAAGGCGACGAAGGTGTTCGAGGAGCTGACCCTCGACGAGGTCCTCGAGGAGGACGTCGTCGAGGACGACATGCTCCAGCGACTGGAGGCCCTCCAGGAGGCGATCGGCGCGTGCATCAGCGCCCTGCGCAAGGCCACGACCGCCTCCTGACGCGCTGCGGGGACCTCAGTCCTCGTGGCCGAGCTGGAGGTCCCGCTCGGTGCGACCGCCGCCCGCGACCTGGAGGACGGTGGCCACCGGCGGGTACCCGGCGGCGATGACCGTGTACTCGCCGGAGGACAGGTCCACGAAGCGGAAGGTGCCGTCGGGGCCGGTGGTGAGCGTGTCGACGACGTTGCCGGCCGCGTCGAGCAGGGTGACCCGGGCGTCCTCGACGGGCCTCCCGCCACCCGCCCGTACCGTGCCGCGCAGCACCGCGCCGCCCGCCAGCTCGATGTCCTGGCGGGTCTCGCGGGAGGCCTGGACGCTGACCGGCAGGGCGGCGGGGCGGAAGGCGGGGGCGCTGGCCGCGAGGGTGTACTCGCCGGCGACCAGCTCGTTGATGACGTAGCCGCCCTCCCGGCCGCTGCGGGTGGAGGCGACGACCTCTCCCCGTACGTCGGTGAGGGTGACGGCCGCGTCCCGGACCGGGGTGCCGTCGGCCGTGACGACGGCCCCGGCGAGCCGGCCCGCGCCGCCGAGGACGACGTCGAGCTCGACCGGGCGTTCGCCGACGGTGACGGAGACGGCCTGCGGCTGGTGGCCGCCGGCCGCGGCGATCAGGACGTACGAGCCGGAGCCGGGCACGCTCAGCGCGTAGCGGCCGTCGTCGCCGCTCGCGCCGCGCCCGATCTGGCGGCCCTGGACGTCGATGAGGGTGAGCGCGGCGCGCGGGACACAGCTGCCGTCGTGGTGCTGGACGGTGCCGCAGACGGGGACGCCGGCGGGCATCGGGGCGGTGGCGGTCCTGCCGGTGCCCGCTGTGTCGTACCGGGCGTGCGGGACGGCGGTGGCGGTGGCCTCGGCGGCGGGGGCCTCGGTGGCGGGGGTGTGGTGGGACACCAGCGGTTTCTCCTTGAGGAAGAAGGCGAGGACGAGGCCGAGCGCGAGGACCGGCACGAGGTAGAGGAAGATCCGGGGCATCGCGGCGGCGTATGCCTGGACGAAGGCGTCGCGCAGCGCGGGCGGCAGCGCGTGGACGACCTGCGGGGTGATCGAGTCGGCGGCCGGCAGGGCGGCCGGGGAGCCGTCGCGCGGCAGCCGGTCGGCGAGGGCGTCGGCGAGGCGGGCGGCGAAGAGGGTGCCGAAGACGGCGGCGCCGACGCTGCCGCCGATCTGCCGGAAGTAGTTGTGGGCGCTGGTGGCGGTTCCGAGGTCGCCGGGGCGCACCGAGTTCTGCACGGCGAGCACCAGGACCGGCATGACGAGCCCGATGCCGAGGCCGAGGACGGCCTGCCAGAGGCTCTGGGTCAGGCGCGGGGTGTCGGCGTCCAGGCGGGAGAGCAGCCACATGCCGACGGTCGAGACGGCGCCGCCGACGACCGGGTAGATCTTGTAGCGGCCCGTCCGGCTGATGAGCTGTCCGGAGACGACGGACGCGACGACGATGCCGCCCATCAGCGGGAGCATCATCAGGCCGGACTCGGTGGCGGTGGCGCCCTCGACCATCTGCAGGAAGGTGGGCAGATAGCTGGCGGCGCCGAAGAGCGCGATGCCGACGACGGCACCGACGAGGCCGGTGACGGCGAAGACGGGGTCGCGGAACAGGCGCAGCGGGATGAGCGGTTCGGGCGCGAGGCGTTCGACGACGAGGAAGAGTACGGCCGCCACGGCGGCGCCGCAGCCGAGCCCGACGACGACCCGGGAGCCCCACGCGTACTCGGTGCCGCCCCAGCTGGTCAGCAGGACGAGGCAGGTGGAGGCGGCGGCGAGGAGCAGGGCTCCGAGGACGTCGAAGCGGGCCCGGGCGGCCGGCTTGGGCAGCTTGAGGACGGTGGCGACGACGGCGAGGGTGACGAGGCCGAAGGGCACGTTGAAGTAGAAGCACCAGCGCCAGGAGACGTGGTCGGTGAAGAAGCCGCCGAGCAGGGGTCCGGCGACGGAGGCCAGGCCGAAGGCGGCGCCGATGAGGCCCATGTAGCGGCCGCGTTCCCGGGCGGGCACGATGTCGGCGATGATCGCCTGGACACCGATCATCAGTCCGCCGGCGCCGGCGCCCTGGAGGGCGCGGAAGGCGATGAGCTGGTCCATGCTGTGCGACCAGCCGGCCAGGCCGGAGCCGATGACGAAGACGACGATGGCGAAGAGGAAGACGCCCTTGCGGCCGAGGAGGTCGCCGAGCTTTCCGTAGACCGGCAGGCCGATGGTGGCGGTGAGCAGGTAGGCGGTGATCGCCCAGGACATCCGGTCCAGGCCCTGGAGTTCGCCGACGATCTTCGGCAGGGCGGTGGCGACGATCATCTGCTCGAGCGCGGCGAGGAGCAGCGCCAGCATGAGCCCGCAGAAGACGAGCCGGACGCGGCGCGGTTCGAGGGCGGGGGGCGGCTCGGGGCGTGGCGCCTCAGCGGCGGGCGGTCCGTCCGCGAGGACGGGTGTCCCGCTGTCGGCTTCCTTCACCAGAGTGATCGCACCCACGACCTGCTCCCCTCGTCACGGCGTCTGCGCGCGCCATTCTTCGCATTGCGCACGAAGCGGGAGCAAGTCGGGCGGTATGCGGGGAGGGTGGGCCGTCGAAGGATTAACGTCCCTGCGGGGAGGCGCACTTGGGGCGCCCATCAGGGCGTTTGCCTGACGGCGCGCGACCCCCGGAGGCGCCGGGCGCTCTTGCGGGGGTCGCGGGGAAACCACTCGAATCGGTGACTGAACCGGGCGTTACTTCCCGGTTCCGGTTTCCCGAGGCTACTTCTCGACCTCGGCGGCGAGCTTGGCGAGCACGGCGTCGTAGATGCGGCCGAGCCCCTTGGGGGCGAAGGTCTTCTCGAAGAAGCCGCCGATGCCGCCGGCGCCGTTCCAGACGGTGGTGACGACGGCCTTCGACTTCCCCTCGCCGGCCGGGGTGACGGTCCAGGTGGTGACCATGGAGGAGTTGCGGTCCTTCTCGACGAGCTGGCCGTCGGTGGGCTCGGTGACCTCCAGGAGGCAGTCGCGGACGCGCTTGCTGGTGGCCTGGAGCTTCCAGTGGACGAGGGTGCCCTGACCGTCGCCGCCCTCGCGCACCTCGTACTCGCTGAAGTGCTCGGGCAGCAGCTTCGCGCGCGTGCCGCTGTAGTCGGCGAGTGCGTCGAACACGGTGTCCGCGTCGGCGGCGATGATCCGCTCCGTCGTGGCCTCGACCTGCGCCATGGCACTTCCTCCAGCTTGTTCTCGTGGTGCTCTCGGGGGATACGGACCAAGCCAACCACCTGCGCGCCGGGGCCCAAAATCCGGGTTGCGACGATCAAGGGAACAGATGTTCTATTCTGTCTCCGTTCCCGCTCCCGCTCCCGATCCCCAGGAGGCGTCCATGCGCTGGGACCGTCTGGTCGACAACTCCGAGGCCGCGCTCTTCGGCGCCGACGAGGTCGTCACGCGTACGTTCGACACGCCCGAGTTCCGCGGCATCACCTTCCACGAGGTGCGGGCCCGGTCGATCGTCAACCGGGTGCCCGGCGCCTCCCGCATGCCGTTCGAGTGGACGGTCAACCCGTACCGCGGCTGCACCCACGCGTGCGTCTACTGCTTCGCGCGCAAGACCCACAGCTATCTGGACCTGGACACCGGGATCGGCTTCGACTCCCAGATCGTGGTCAAGGTGAACGCCCCGGAGCTGCTGCGCGGGCAGCTCGGCTCACGTCGCTGGCAGGGCGCGCACATCGCGATGGGCACCAACGTCGACTGCTACCAGCGGGCGGAAGGCCGCTACCGGCTGATGCCGGGCATCCTGGAGGCCCTGCGGGATCACGCCAACCCCTTCTCGATCCTCACCAAGGGCACGCTGATCCTGCGCGACCAGGAGCTGATCCGGCAGGCCGCCGAGGTCACGGAGGTGGGCATCTCGGTCTCCGTCGGCTTCACCGACGCGGAGCTGTGGCGCACGGTGGAACCGGGCACCCCCTCCCCCGAGCGGCGCCTGGACGTCGTACGGACCTTCGCCGGGCACGGCATCGACGTCGGGGTCCTGATGGCCCCGGTCATCCCGTTCCTCGGCGACCGGCCCGAACAGCTGCGCGCCACGGTCCGCGCCATCGCGGAGGCCGGCGCGACCTCCGTCACCCCGCTGGTGCTGCACCTGCGACCCGGCGCCCGCGAGTGGTTCCTCACCTGGCTGCACCGCCACCACCCGGGGCTCGTCGGCCGTTACGAGCGGATGTACGCGGCCGGGGCCTACGCGCCGACCTGGTACCAGCGCCGGATCACCCGTCAGGTGCACGAACTGGCCGCCGAGTTCGGCATGGGGCCGAGCGGCCGGAAGGCATCGCATCGCCGGATCCCCGTACCGGACCACCACGCGCGCGTGCCCGAGGCCGAGCAGCTCACGCTGCTGTGAGGGCTCCCACCATCCGCCGCTTCAGGCCCGTTCGGCTCTTTTGACGGATCATCACATCGGAGCGTCCGCCGATCGGGTCAACTCTCCGTGGAACCGGTCCTGCCGAGCCGCGTTCTGGGCACGGACGCCGTATGAACCCACGCGCAGGAATGCTGATCGCCGCTGGGGCCCTGGTCGCCGGGACGGTCACCGTCCTGCCCGGCTCCCCCTCCGCCGCCGCGGCCACCGAACCCGAGCCGGCCACCCGGCCCATCGCGCCGCTCACCTGGACCGACTGCGGAACCAAGGCGTACCCGAAGCTCCAGTGCGGCACGCTGCGGGTGCCGCTCAACCACGACGCCCCGGCCGGGCGGACCATCTCGCTCGCCCTGACCCGGGTCGCGCACACGGCCAAGACCTACCAGGGCCCGCTCCTGGTCAACCCCGGCGGCCCCGGCGGCAGCGGCCGCGGGATGGCCGGGTACGTGGCGGCCGCGCTGCCCGCGAAGGTGGCCGCGGAGTACGACGTGATCGGCTTCGACCCGCGGGGCGTCGGCAAGAGCGAACCCGCCCTGGACTGCCGCCCCGGCTACTTCGACCCGGTGCGCCCCGACTCGGTGCCGCGCGGCGCCGACGACGAGCGGGTGGGTGTCGAGCGCGCCCAGGAGTTCGCGAAGGCGTGCGGCGACAAGTACGCCGACGTTCTGCCGTACATCGACACCGTCTCCACGGCGCGGGACATGGACTCCATCCGCGCCGCGCTCGGCGCGCCGAGGCTCAACTACCTCGGTTACTCGTACGGCACCTATCTCGGCGCCGTGTACGCGCGGCTCTACCCCGAGCGGGTGCGCCGCATGGCCCTGGACTCCGTCGTCAACCCGCACGGCGTCTGGTACGAGGACAACATCGCGCAGGACTACGCCTTCGACACCCGCCAGAAGGACTTCATGGCCTGGGTGGCCCGCAACGACGCCACGTACCGGCTCGGCACCGCCCCGGAGGCGGTCGAGGCCGCCTGGTACCGGATGCGGGACGGCCTGCGCGCCGAACCGGCCGGCGGCAAGGTCGGCCCCGGCGAACTGGAGGACACCTTCCTGCCGGGCGGCTACTACGACGGCTACTGGCCGCGGCTCGCCGCGGCGTTCTCGTCGTACGTCGTCGACAAGGACAGCGCGCCGCTGGTGCAGGCGTACGAGGACTACGGCCAGGCGGACGCCGCCACCGACAACGGCTACTCGGTCTACACGAGCGTGCAGTGCCGGGACGCGGCCTGGCCGCGGGACTGGAGCGTGTGGCGCAAGGACAGCTGGGAGACGTACGCCAAGGCGCCCTTCTCCACCTGGAACAACGCCTGGTACAACGCGCCGTGCGCGTTCTGGCCGGTCGAACCGCTGACCCCGCCGGACGTCACCAACGACCAGCTGTCGCCGATGCTGATCCTGCAGGCGACGGACGACGCGGCCACGCCGTACGAGGGCGGGGTCGCCCTGCACGAGATGGTGCGCGGCTCCAGCCTGGTCGTCGAGCAGGGCGGCGGCAACCACGGCGTGACGCTGGCCGGCAACGAGTGCATGGACGGCCACCTCGCCGCGTACCTCGCCACCGGCGCGGTGCCGCGCGGCGCGGAGGGGGCGGAGGCGGACGCGGTCTGCGCGACGCTGCCGGAGCCGAAGGCCGAGAAGGCGGGGAAGACCGCGAAGACCGAGGCGACGGCCAAGAGCGAGGAGAAGGGGAAGGAGAAGGGCGAGGAGAAGGGGAAGGCCGAGTCGAAGACGACCGGGACGGGGACGAGGACGCGCGAGGCCCAGCCGGTGGCCGAGGCGGGGACCGCGCTGCACGGGCTGCTCGGCCACGTCCGCTGACCGCCTCGCGCAGGGCCCGCTCGGAGTTGTCCACAGATTGGCCGGGGGCGGGCCCGAGTGTCAGTGGCGTGGGTCAGGATGTGAGCCATGAGTACGCATCTGACCCATGTGTCCGCCCCCGAGGGGCTCGCGCCCAGTCCGCAGTACAGCCATGTCGTCTGGGGCACCGGCCGGTTCGTGGCCGTGTCCGGCCAGCTCGCCCTCGACGCCGGGGGCGCGGTCGTCGGCGCCGGCGATCCCGCCGCGCAGGCCAGGCAGGTCTTCGCCAACGTCGACCGCTGTCTGGCCGCGGCCGGGACGGTTTTCGAGGACGTGGTGAAGCTGACCTACTTCGTCACGGACATGGCCCACATGCCCGCGATCCGGGCCGCCCGCGACGCCGCGTTCGACGGGATCCCGCTGCCGGCCAGCTCGGCGGTCCAGGTGGCGGCGCTCGTGCGGCCCGAATTCCTACTGGAGGTAGAGGCGTTCGCGCTGATACCGGAGGACCGGTCCATACCGGAGGACCGGTCCATACCGGAGGGCGGGCACACCGCCTAATGACTGAGGGCTAGGGAGTACCGGGGGTGCCGGTCGGAGCCGCGGGCCTGGGGCAGGCGACGGTGCCGGGCTTCACCGACACGCGCAGCTTGGGGGTGGTGAGCAGTCCGGGGATCTGCATGTCCTGGGCGGTGCCGGTGATCGAGTCGAACTTGGCGTAGCGCGCCTGGATGCCGAAGCGGTGCTGGGGGCTGTCGAGCGGGTTGTCGACGTAGTCGCCCGTGTCGTCCTTGACGGTCTTCACGTCGGCACCGTTGACGTTGAGGTCGACGATCCCGTCCATGTCGAGCTCACCGGTGGCGTTCCGCAGGTCGAGCACGGTGTTCTTCGTGCGGATCTCCCAGGTGCCTGGGTCGGTGTCGCCGAGCGTGAGCAGCAGCGTGTAGGTGGCGCCGGCGATCTGCTGCTGCTGGCTCAGGCACAGGCCGTTGAGGACGCCGTCGGCGAAGCCCATGCGGAGCACGCGCAGCGAGCCGGTGGTGCCGTCGGGGTGGACGACGGTCTGGTCGACGACGGCGGCGCCGTACTGGGTGCCGTAGAGGCTGCTGGTGGTGAAGTCGACCGGGCGGTCCTGGATGCGCAGGTCGAGGGCGAGTGCGCCGCTCGTCATGGCACCCGCGAGGGAGCCGGCCGTGAGCAGCGCGGGCAGGGCGACGGCCAGCGACCGGCGCCAGCGGGTGCGCCCCTCCTCGGGTGCCGGTGCGGCGGTCATGGGCTGGTCACCGTGATCGTGCCGGGGAGATGGACGGGGTTGTCGGTGGAGCCGAGCGCGGCGTGGTCGTCCGTCGTGCGGATCGCGTAGATGGTGCCTCGGAAATTGGTGGCGCCCGAGGTGAGGGGGATGATCTGGCCGAAGAAGTTGAGCAGGTCCTGCACATGACAGGCGATGAGGAGCACGCAGATGTTGTCGATCGTGCCCCACATGACGGTGGTCTCCGCCTTGCCCGCGCTGTCGTAGCCGCCGAGCGAGCCCTCGTTCGGCACGTCGATGGTGACCGTGTGGCCGTCGGCGCGCTGGGTCACGCTCATGTGCTTGCTGATCTTGAGCTTGGTGAAGGCGTACTTGTTCGTCGTCACCTCGGTGCCGTTGGAGAGCCGGACGGTGACGCCCACCTGCACGGTCAGGGAGACGGCGACCAGGCTGTCGATCCGGACGTCCAGGGGATACGGAGAGGGGAGGAAGGGCACGCCGAGCGGCATGACCGTCACGAGGTGCGGAGCGGCCCGGCCGGGCCGCCCGGGTACGACCGCGGTGGCGACGGCGACCAGGAGGACGGCGGCGACGGCGAGGACGCGGTGGCGGGCCCGCACGGTCCTCGCGGCCTTCGCGGCCCCGGGCATCGCGGCCTCGGGCTTCGCGGCCTCGGGCATCGCGGCCTCGGGCATCGCGGACTTCACCGGCCTCGCGGGCCTCGCCGGCCTCGCGGGCCTCGCCGGCCTCGCGGGCCTCATGGCGTCTCCTGGGCGGGGTGGGGTGGCCGACGGGGAGCGCGGCGGGGGCGTTTGGGGCCCCAGCCGACCATCATCGAACCGCCGAGCACGCCGAGCGCCATGCCGGCCAGGAAGCCGCCGAGGTTGGACACGACGAGCGAGACAACGGCGAGGAGGGTGCCGATGAGACCGAAGGTGTAGCGCTGCCGGGGCGCGGCGAGCGGGACGAGCCCGGAGAGGATCATGCCGCCGCCGGTGAGATACCCGGCCACTCCCCCGAAGCCGGTGCTGACGATCAACTGCACTGGACTGAGGGAGAACTTGAGGACGGTCCAGCCGCCGAGGACCAGCCACACCGCGCCCCAGAACGGCCGCGTGCGCCGGAACGCCCTGAACCACCGGTGGGCCGCGACCGCACGGGTGCGCAGAGCGGTCAGCACGACGTGGCCGTTCCGCCGACGATGCGGATGTCCAGCTGCGGCAGGACGAGGGCGCCCGCGATCTCGGCGTCGTAGGCGGTCGCGTTCAGGCCGTGGAGGGTGACGGAGCTGCCGCCGGGGCCGCTGGCGGAGCCGAGTCCGAAGCCGCCGGGCTGGGCGCCGGTGAGCGTCTTGCCGTCGACGAGGACCTGGTCGGCGGACTGGCCGATGACCGCGTTCTGCAGGGTGGCCGGGCCGTAGGACTGCAGTTCGGTGGCCTGGATGTAGAGGTTGGAGGCGTCGATGTCGGTGGTGAAGGTGGCGGGCGGGGTCGCGGTGACCTGCTGGCCCGCCGTCAGGAGGAGGGAGTAGGGGAGGCCGGCGATCGACTGGTGGACGATGCCGCACAGTCCGGCGAGCCCGGCCTGGGCGAAGCCGACCCGGGCCATGCCGGTGGTGGCGGTGCTGGTGCCGTCGGGCCGGCCGACGGGCGGGGTGTTCACGATGGCGCCGAAGCCGGTGCCGGATACGCCGTTGGAGGTGAGGGAGAAGGGCTGACCGGTGACGCTGAAGTTGGCGGCGAGGGCGCCCTGTGCCATGGCCGCGCCGAGCGCGCCGACGACGAGCACGGACGGCACGAAGGCGAGAGCGCCGCGGCCCCATCGGGTACCGCGCCGGGTGCCGTCGGCGGCCTCGGCGAGCATCGCCGAGTTCCACTGGCCGGCGGACCGGGCGGCGGACCGGGCGAGGGCCCGGGCGGCCTTGCGGGGGCTGGGGATCGCGCTCATGCGACGGCGCTCCCTTCCCGCGGACCGGCGGTGCGCCGGCTTCGGCCCGGGCGCCGGGCGCGCTTCGCGGGCTTCTCCGGCAGCCAGGAGAAGGCCATCGAGCCGCCGAGCACGGCGAGGAACATGCCGATGAACAGGCCGCCGAGGTTGGACAGCGGGAAGGAGGCGACGCCGGCGATCACGGCGAGGACGCCGGCGGTGTGCCGCTGACTCGGCAGCACGAGGATCAGCAGCGCCATGGCCATGAGGACGACCCCGCCCGCCATCCCGGCGATGCCGCCGACGCCGACCGAGAGGATCTTGCCGAGCGGGGCCATCGGCAGGAAGAAGATGACGAAGCCGCCGAGACCGGTCCACACCGAGGCCCAGAAGGGGCGGGTGCGCCGCCAGCGCCGGAAGGCGAGCCGGGCCCGCCGTACGGCCCCTGGCGCGGGGGTGGATTCGGTGGGGGCGGCGGGCTCGGATGCCGGTGCACGGGTCATGAGGGCCTCGCAGCGGTCGGTGGTGGGGAGCGGGCGGGGTGGGCGCGGGGCGCCGCGTCCCGTGCGGCGCCCCGGCCCGTCGTGCCGGTCGTGCGGTCGAGCCGGTCGTGCGGTCGTGCCGTTCATGCCGTTCGTGCGGTCGAACCGTTCGTGCGGTCGAGCCGGTCGGGCGTGCGGTGGTTCAGGCGGTGCTGCGGTGGTTCCGGCGGTGCGAGTGGTGCGGTCGAGCCGGTCGGGCGTGCGGTGGTTCCGGCGGTGCGAGTGGTGCGGTCGAGCCGGTCGGGCGTGCGGTGGTTCCGGCGGTGCGGGTGGTGCCGGTGGGGGGCGGTGGGAACTGCTCAGCAGCTCGTGTTGCCGGAGGCGATGTCGATGGCGAGGTCCGGCAGGGTGATCGCGCCGGCGATGGTCGCGCCGTTGGCATCGGCCTTCAGGCTCTCGAGGGTGGTCCGGCCGCCGGTGGCGTCGAGACCGAACTGGCCCGCCGAACCGTCGGTGATACCGGTGCCCTTGATGCCGTTGCCGTCGGCGGCGGCGCCGATCACGTTGGGCGTGGTGGCCGTGGCGTTGAGCGTGGCCTTGGCGGCCTTCACGGACTGGGCGTCCAGGATCAGCTTCTGCGCCTGAAGCCCCTGGCCGGCGGCGAGCTGGTCCGGGGTGAGCGGCGTGGCCGCGGCCGGCGAGGAGATGTTCAGCGACCAGGTGCCGAGCGTGCCGACCACCGGCAGGTTGACCGACTGGGTGGCGTGGACGCAGAGCCCGTCCAGGCCGGCCTGGGCGATACCAACCTCGGCGGCGCCCTTCGCACCGCCCGCGTCGACGGTGTGCATGACGGTTCCGATGCCGCTCGGCGCGGCGACCGTCTTCGAGCTGAGCGTGAAGGGGACGCTGGTCAGCGACAGGTTCGCGGCCAGGGCACCCTGGACCATCGCCGTGGCCATCCCGGCGACGGCCGCGGTGGCCGGCAGCGCCAGGAACACGGATCTGCGCCAGCGGGTGACCCCTCTGGTCTCCCCCGTCCTTCTGATCTCTCTGGTCTCTCTGGTCTCTTCGGACATGTGCCTTCTCCAGCCGTCGTCCCGCGCCGAGCGCGGAGAGGGGTACGGGGATGCGTCACGGCCGTGACACCGCGTGGCCACTTGTTCGAGAATTGGACACTATTAGAGGAAGTGTCAACAGTTTGGACACAGAGGCTGCGAAAATTGGTCTCCACTAGGGTGGGCCGATGGCCAGGTTCAGGGAGACGGTGCGGACGCTGCTGCGCGAGCGCCTGTTGGACGCCGCGTACGAACTCGTCGCCGACCGCGGGTTCGACAAGCTCCGCATGGCACACATCGCGGGCGCCGTCGGCGTGAGCCGGCAGACGCTGTACTCGGAGTTCCCGTCCAAGGAAGCCGTCGGCGAGGCGCTGTTCCAGCGCGAGCTGGAGCGCTGCCTGGTCGGCATCCAGGCCGCGCTCGACGGACACCGCGACGACCTGCGTGGAGCGGTCACCGCGGCCGTGGACTTCACCCTCACCCTCGCCGCCCGCAACCCGCTGGTGAAGGCGATGCTCACCAGCAGCCGGGACGACGGACTGCTCCCCTATCTGACGACCCGTTCCCAGGCGGCCTTCACCACCGCGACGGCGATGGCCGACGCGTACGTGGCCGAGGCGTGGCCCGCCGTCGACCCGGTCGCGCGCGACCTCGCCATCGACACCGCCGTACGCCTGACGGCCAGCCACATCGTCCAGGCGGCCGGTTCCCCGCGGGAGTCGGCCGACCGGATCGCGGAGGTCTTCCTGCGGATCGCGCTCAGCACGGGCAAGGAATCGCCCACCCTCTGAGCGGGTCGCAGGGCCCCGGCCCCACCCCCGGCGCGCGCCTCGCACCCTGCCCCGGCGCGGGCACCAGCCCGGGCACCGCCCCTCGGGCCTCCTCCAGGGCCGGGCGCGGGCCCAACTCCGCCGAGGTCGGTACGAGGGAGCCGCGCAGGCCCACCCGTCCCTCGACCCGGTCGATCTCGCCCCAGCCGTAGGCGCGGGAGTCGTCGGAGAGGTCGGGGTTGTCGCCCAGATAGAAGAAGGCCCCGGCCGGCACGGTCCGCAGCGCGGGGCGGGCCGAGCGGGTGCCGTCGTCGGCACAGCAGTTCCCGGTGCGCCGGGCCTGCGCGACCCACTGGCCGGCCGTCACGCGGTAGACCGGCCCGGTGCCCCGCTCCTGAACGAGGACCTGGAAGGGGTCCCGGGCGGTGGACACGATGGCGATCCGGTCGCCGGGCAGTCCGATCACCCGTTTCACCAGGAGGGCGTCCTGGTGGCGCGAGCGCAGCAGCACCACGTCGAACCGGTGCACCTCGCCCGCCGAACCGGGAACGGCGAGCAGCCTGTCGCCGTCATGCAGGGTGGGTGCCATGCTCGACCCCTCCACCTTGACGCTCAGGGCCGTCACCGCGACGGCCGCGAGCAGACAGAGGAGGACGAGCCCGCCGAGGGCGGCGAGGGCCGCCCCGCGCGCGTTCATCTTCGGGAGCCCGGCGGCCGGACGGCACGGGCGCCGACGCCGACGCCGGACGGGCAGATCGCTTCCATGGCGGGGACGGTAGGCCGGGCGGCGGGGGTGCGCTGTGACCGTACCGCTCAGCCTGCGGCATGCAGGGATGATGGCCGCGACCACGGAAAGAAAGAGTGAAGGGGGAACGCACATGATCGTGTTCGTCTTGGCCGGGCTCGTAGTGCTCGCCGCCGCGGGCTGCGCCTGCGTCGTCTGGGCGGCACGTGGCGGCCCACGCTGGGTACGCGGCGTGTCCGCCGCGACGCTGGCGGCGGGCGAGCTGGTGCGGAGCGCACAGCGGTCGAGCCGCAAGCACGGACGCGACGGAGGCGCGGACGACGGCGACGGCTAGGGTCTGTTGTGAAAGTGGATCTTGGTCGTGGATGATCACCTTCTGTGGGACGTGGGGATCTGACGAATGGCCAGTGGGCCCGGCTTGAGCCGTTGCTGCCGCAGGGCATCAAGCCGGGCCGCCCGCCGGTGTGGACTCGGCGACAGCTGATAGACGGCATACGGTGGCGGACTCGGACCGGCGCCCCGTGGCGGGACGTGCCCGAGAGGTACGGCCCGTGGGGTCGCGTCTACGACCTCTTCCGGCGTTGGCAGCGGGACGGCACCTGGGCTCGGATCGTCACCCGGCTCCAGGCTGAGGCGGACGCGAAGGGCCTGATCACCTGGGACGTGAACGTCGACTCCACGATCTGCCGGGCCCACCAGCACGCCGCCGGGGCGGCGAAAAGGGGGATCTCCAGAAGGAGCCGCCCGGCGGAATCGCCGTCGAGCCGGCCGACCACGGACTCGGACGATCGCGCGGCGGCCTGACCAGCGAGATCCACCTCGCTGTCGAGCAGGGACAGAAGCCTCTGTCCGTCGTGATCACGGCCGGCCAGCGAGGCGATTCCCCGCAGTTCGAGCCGGTCCTGGAAGCGATCAGAGTTCCCCGGATCGGTTCGGGATGGCCGCGCAAGCGACCGGACCGAGTCCGGGCCGACAAGGCATACGACTCCCGCAAAAACCGTTACTACCTGCGCAGACGCGGTATCAAGGCGACGATCCCGGTCCCTGCGGACCGCGTCCGCAACCGGCAGAAGCTCGGCTCCCGCGGCGGTCGGCCGCCGAGGTTCGACAAGGCCGACTACAAGCAGCGGCATGCGGTCGAGTGCGGCATCAATCGGCTCAAGCGCCACCGCGCGGTCGCCACCAGGTATGACAAACTCGCCGTCCGCTACGAAGCGACCGTGCTGGTCGCGGTCCTCAACGAGCGGCTGTGACGTATTTCGTCGGTCTGTTGCCCGTCAGCAGCGGCTCTCCGGCTACCTTCCGGTGCCGTCCCCGCGCAGCGCAGCGCGGACCAGAGCAACGTCCGCAGCAGGGATGGCGAGTTCCCAGTAGCGATCAGCAGCTTGCAGGGACAGCAGACGGAACATGTCCTTGTCGACTGCCACGCTTCCCGGCCCGGTGACCGGGCCGGCCCCATGGACGTGGAACGGAGCGACCAAGGCGATGTCTTCACCGGAACTGCCGAGCACTCGAAACGGCCGCCACACCACTGGCGACGCTGCAGCAGGATCCAGAATCAGCGATCCCTGCCGCAAGCGGTGGCCGTCGCGGACGAACGCGGAGACCTCGCGAGCCTCTCCCGCGCTCATCGCGACTACGTCCACCTCGGCGCGATGCCGAGCGTCTCCTGCGAGCTGCCCGATGAGACGACTCGGATGCCGGAGCAGATCTATGAAGGACTGCGTCCCCGCGGCCCGTCGTGCCTTTCGCCCCACCTTTGCCCCCCCTGCGTCACTGTCGCAACCAGCGTAGCGACGGGGGCATGCGGGATTGCCTCCTCAGCCACTTTCGCAACGGACCCTAAAGCGTGTTGCAGAAGGCTTCGGTTCGGGCATTTCTCCTGTATGGGTGGGGTGTTGAGAGCTGAGCCGTTGTGGGTGGAGACGTTCACAGGTCTGCGGATGCGGCAGTTCGAGCGGCTGCTGAAGGTGGTCCGCGAGCGGGGCGGGAACGGGCCAGGTGGCGGCCGTCCGTGGTGCCTTCCGCTGGCGGACCGGGTGCTGCTGGTGGCCGTCTACTACCGCACGAACCTCACGATGCGGCAGCTCGCGCCGCTGTTCGGCTGCTCGCCGGCGACGGTCTGCCGGGTAATCCAGCGGCTGCGGCCGCTGCTCGCGATCGAGCCGGCAACCCGCCCGGACGATGCGGTCGACCGGCTGTGGATCGTGGACGGCACCCTCATCCCGGTCCGCG
This sequence comes from Streptomyces sp. NPDC004788, assembly GCF_053601115.1. Classification (NCBI taxonomy): domain Bacteria; kingdom Bacillati; phylum Actinomycetota; class Actinomycetes; order Kitasatosporales; family Streptomycetaceae; genus Streptomyces; species Streptomyces sp. NPDC004788. The sequence continues at coordinate 34,010 of NZ_JBSGBF010000014.1, read as the reverse complement.
ACCGCAAGACCGGCGCGTCCTCACGCAACTACCGGTTCTCCGCGAACGTGCAGGTCATCATCGATGCCGACACGAAGCTGGTGATCGCTGGGGCCCGGCCAGTGCCCGGCAACACCGCGGACGCGAAGGCTTGGCGGGACTCGGGCCTGGCCGCCGTCTGCGAGGGCGTGACGGTGCTGGCCGACGGCGCCTACATCAACACCGGGCTCGTCGTCCCGCACCGCAAACGCCCCGGCCGGGCCCTGCTGCCCGGAGAGGAGGACGACAACGCCGAGCACCGCAGAGTCAGGGCCCGCGTCGAGCACGCCTTCGCCCGCATGAAGCACTACAAGATCCTCCGCGACTGCCGCCAGCGCGGCAGCGGCCTCCACCACGCCGTCCAGGCCGTCGCCCACATGCACAACCTCGCCCTCGCCGTGTGATCAGACCGGCCACAAACCGGGCCCTGACCTGCCCAGACACAACCTTCTGCAACACGCTTTAGAGCCGGGGCGGGCCCCGTCGACCGGAGCCGGGACCGAGACCGGCGCGACGCCAGGGGCCCGGCGGGCGGCCGGCCCCGAAAGCCAGGCCCGGCACCCGGCACAGCCGGAATCCCGCAGCCCGAGCCCGAGCCGGCGTTCAGTCCAGCATCGGCGCCGCCAGGCGCGCCACCGACTCCCGCTCGCCCGGCCGGCCCGGCTCGCCCAGCTCGCCCCACACGCTCGGCTGGCTCCGGGCGGCCGGCTCCCCCTGCCGCTGGTACGCACGCGGTGTCGACCCAGTCCAGCGGCGGAACGCCCGGTGGAAGGCGCTCGGTTCGGAGAAGCCGAGGCGCTGGGAGAGGTCCTCGATGGAGAGGGCGTCCCGGGTGAGTGCGGCGAGGGCGTGGTCACGGCGCACCTGGTCGCGGAGGCGCTGGTACGAGGTGCCCTCGGCGGCCAGGCGGCGGCGCAGGGTCTGCGGGCTGACGGCCAGGCGGTGTGCGATCTCCTCGGGCGGCGGCACGGGCCCGGCCGGCAGGGCGGCGAGGATCAGGTGCCGTACCCGGGTGGTGACCGTGCGGCTGCCGCGGTCGTCGCGGCAGACCAGGAGGTCGGTGGTGACCCGGCGGAGCAGCGCGCGCAGGGCCGCCGCGTCCCGGCAGACCGGCGCGTCGAGGTCGGCCCGGTCGAAGACGACGGCGGTGCGGGGCGCGCCGAAGACGCAGGGGGCGCGGAAGAGGAGCGCGTACTCGGGGGCGTGCCGGGGCTCGGGGTAGCCGAACTCGACCCGGCGCAGGCCGAGTCGGCGGCCGATGAGCCAGCCGGCGAAGCGCTGGGTGGCGACGACGGTGGTCTCGGCGCCGAAGCGCACTGGGTCGTCGTAGCCGGAAACGTCGAACTCGATCCACGCCTCGTCCGCGCATTCGCCCGTGAGCGCGCCCGAGAGCGCACCCGCGAACCCACCCCCGAAACCGCCCGAGAGCGCACCCGCGACCCCGCCCCCGAAACCGCCCGCCACATCGCTTGCGAGCCCGCCCGCCAGCCCGCCCGCGCGCGCCGCCGGTTCGACGAGCCGGAAACGGGGGCCCGCCGGGAAGAGTCCGTAGAAGTCCTGGCCGCGGTGGAGGGCCTCGCGCAGGTCGTGGGTGCCGCGCACGACGAGCTCGGCCATGGTGGCGAAGGTGCCGAAGCGGCTGGGCGCCTCGCCGAAGCCGATGAGTTCGTCGTCGAGGCGGCGCCACAGCGCGCCCACGAGCCGCCCGAAGCGCCGGGCCGGCACCCGCGCCGGCAGTTCGGCCGGGAGGCCGGCGCGGGCGAGCAACGGCGCGGGGTCGACGCCCTGGCGCCGGGCGCCGAGCAGCACGGCGCGTACGTGATGGGAACTGACCGAAAGCGCGGGCAGCGCGGACGGGGTGGCAGGCGGCATGTCACGCCTCCGCTGGGCGAGTTGGCGAGGACAAGGACGAGTGACCGGTGGCCGACACTGTAATAAAAAGTGTCAACAACGGGACCCGCCCCGTCACCCGACGGGACGCACATCACAACGACGCGGCCGTCAGAGCGACTTCGCCATGACCACCTCCTCCCCGCCCCGCTCCTCCCCGCCCTCCTCCGCCACGACGAATCCGTGCCGCCGATAGAGCGCGGCCGCCGGCCCGTTCCCCGGCAGGACGCCGAGCGTCAGCCGCGTCGCCCCCGCCTCCCGCGCCCATGCCTCGACCGCCGCGATCAGCCGGTCCCCCACACCCCGGCCCCGTACCCGCGGACTCACCCACACCGACCGCAGTTCGCGGGCGCCCGGCTCGCCCCCTGGCATCCCGGCCGCGACCCCCACCACCTCGCCCTCCAGCAGCGCGACGACGTTGTACGCCTCCGGCATCGCGAGCCGCTCGCGCCAGCGCGCCTCGCCATCCCTTTCCCAGTCGGCGAGCCGCGCCTTGAAGGCGTGCGGCGACTCGCCGAGCGCGGCCAGCCGCGCCTCCCGCCACAGCTCCCAGTCACCGGCTCCCACCGTCCGCAGCCGCACCGGATCCAGTCGCCCCAGCGCCTCCCGGGCCGCTCCCCCGAACCGCGGGTGCGGCAGGGCGGCCTCCAGGACCTCGCGGGCGGCCGGGTCGCCGAGCTCGCCCAGGCCCTCGACGCAGGCGAGCCCGACGCGCCAGTGCGGGTCTCCGGGGGCGAGGCGGCGGCGCAGGACGGTGACGAGGGCGGGGGCGCTCTCCGGGGCGCGCAGCCGGGCCAGCAGACGGACCGGCAGCAGGGCGTAGCCGACGCGGAGTTCGTTGGTGGCGAGCGCGGCTGCGGCGCGGGCGGTGCGCGGATCGCCGAGCCGGGTCAGGGCGTGCGCGGCGGAGACGCAGCGCTCGGGGTCGCGGTGGTTGAGGAAGAGCACGAGGGCCTCGAAGGCGCGCGCGTCGCCGGCCAGGCCGAGCCGGAACGCGGCGATCTCGCGGGCCCAGAGCGGCTGCCCGGGTGCGGCGAGGACCCGGTGGAGTTCCTCCGTATCGAGGGGGCCGGTGAGTTCTTCGAATGCCGCGGGGACCTCACCGCCCCCATTCCCGATCTCTTCACGCAAACGATCGATCATCGAGCAGAATTCGGGGTCCGCTGCGAAATTCATATTCCGAAGCCTATCCGCGACCCAGATCACACATTGCTCAACTCGTGAGGACTGGCGCGCTCGTTACCCGGCAGTTAATCTCAGGTGAGCGGGCCACCCCCCGCGGTTATCACTTCGGCCTGGTGACGCAGCCGTTGTGAGCGCAAGTCGGTTCGGCAGTTCTGACGTGACTTCGGGACAGAGTCCGTCGCTCTTTCCTCGCGCCTTCTCTCGTCGCGCGATACCGCTTCGTGCGACCCCTGTTCGCGTGAGCCGGCCCTCGCACGATCCAGCCTTCGCGCGATCCAGCCTTCGCGCGATCCACTCTCCGCACGATCCAGCCTTCGCGTGATCCAGCCCTTCGCGCGATCAGCCCTTCGCGCGATCCCTGTCCTCGTGAACCCTCCACGCGCGACCCGGGTTCGCGTGAACCCTCCACGCGCCGGTCTTCCGCGCCCCGCCTTCAGTCGTCACTCTTCCTCTCAGGAGTCCCCTGATGGACACCCCTCTCTCCACCATCGCCGTCGTCGGTCTCGGCACCATGGGCACCGGTATCGCCGATGTCCTGGCCCGCGCCGGCCGCGAGGTCATCGGCATCGACATCAGCGAGAACGCGGCCGCCCAGGCCGTCGCCGCCCTGGAGGCCTCGACGGCCCGCGCGGTGGCCCGCGAGCGGATCACCGAGGAGGAGCGACAGGACGTGCTCGCCCGGTTCCGCACCTACACGGACCTGCAGGCGGCCGCCGACGCCGACCTGGTGATCGAGGTCGTGCCCGAGTCGTACGAGACGAAGCAGGAGGTCTTCCGGGCCCTCGACGGCATCGTCCGGCCCGACGCGATCATCGCCACCGGCACCAACGCGCTCTCGGTGACCCGGCTCGCCGCCGACTCCGCGCACCCCGAGCGGGTGCTCGGCCTGCACTTCTTCACGCCCGTCCAGGCGATGAAGCTGGTCGAGGTCGTCTCCTCCGTGCTCACCGATCCGCGCGCCGTCGAGGCCGTGACCCGGCTCGCGCAGGAGCTCGGCAAGGAGCCCGTCGCGGTCGGCGACCGGCCCGGCTTCGTCGCCGACGGCCTGCTCTTCGGCTACCTCAACCAGGCCGCCGCGATGTACGAGGCCAAGTACGCCTCCCGCGAGGACATCGACGCGGCGATGAAGCTGGGCTGCGGGCTGCCGATGGGCCCGCTGGCGCTGCTCGACCTGATCGGCATCGACACCGCCCGTACCGTCCTCGACGCCATGTACGCGTCCTCGCACGACCGGCTGCACGCCCCGGCCCCGATCCTGGGGCAGCTCAGCGAGGCGGGCCTGACCGGCCGCAAGGCGGGCCGCGGCTTCTACACCTACGAGGCACCGGGCTCGGCCACCGTGGTTCCCGACGCCCTGACGCCGTCGGAGTCGGCGGCCGGCGGCGCGAGCCGCGAGGTCCGCAAGGTCGGCGTGGCGGGCTCCGGCACCATGGCCTCCGGCATCGTGGAGGTCTTCGCCAAGGCCGGTTACGAGGTCGTGCTCGCCGCCCGCTCGCAGGAGAAGGCCGACACCGCCAAGGCCCGGATCGCCAAGTCCCTGGCCCGTTCGGTGGACAAGGGCCGGATGACGGGCGAGGCGCGCGACGAGACGCTGGCCCGGATCGTCCCGGCCGGCTCGCTGGACGCCTTCGCCGACGTCGACCTGGCGGTCGAGGCGGTCGCCGAGGACCTGGAGATCAAGCAGGAGCTGTTCGCCCGCCTCGACAAGATCTGCAAGCCGGGCGCGGTGCTCGCCACCACGACCTCCTCGCTGCCGGTCGTCGCCTGCGCGAAGGCGACCAGCCGCCCGCAGGACGTCATCGGCATGCACTTCTTCAACCCGGCGCCCGCGATGAAGCTGGTGGAGATCGTCCGTACGGTGCTGACCGCCGACGACGTCCACGCCACCGTCCGCGAGGTCACCGCGAAGATCAGGAAGCACGGCGTCGACTGCGGCGACCGGGCCGGCTTCATCGTGAACGCGCTGCTCTTCCCGTACCTGAACAACGCGATCAAGATGGTCCAGGAGCACTACGCCACCCTGGACGACATCGACGCCGCGATGAAGCTGGGCGGCGGCTACCCGATGGGTCCGTTCGAGCTGCTCGACGTGGTCGGCCTGGACGTCTCGCTGGCCATCGAGAAGGTGCTGCACCGCGAGTTCCGCGACCCGGGTCTCGCCCCGGCGCCGCTCCTGGAGCACCTGGTGGCCGCGGGCTGCCTCGGCCGCAAGACCGGCCGCGGCTTCCGCGAATATGCCCGCCGCTGAGCCCCAGCCGGAGCCGTACAGGGGCTGGGGAGGGCTGCTCAGCCCGACGGGCACCACCGGTCCCGGGCCGGGCTCCCCTCCCCCACCTGGGCACACTCCCGCTCCGATGCAGTACGTTCGGGACATGTCCAAGGCCGCGAAGACACCCCGTGCCACGTCCACGCCCGACTCCCCGGAGAGCGCGGCGGGGACCCGCGCCGCCGCGCAGCGGCTGAAAATGCGCCGGGAACTGGCCACCGCGGCGATGGAGCTCTTCGCCACCAAGGGGTACGAGGCCACCACCGTCGACGAGATCGCGGCGGCGGCCGGGGTGGCCCGCCGGACCTTCTTCCGGCACTTCCGCTCCAAGGAAGAGGCGATCTTCCCGGACCACGACGACACCCTGGTGCGCGCGGAGGCGGTGCTCAACGCCGCACCGCCGCACGAGCACCCGCTGGACACGGTGTGCCGGGGCATCAAGGAGGTCATGAAGATGTACGCGGGCTCGCCCGCGGTCTCCGTGGCCCGCTACCGGCTCACCCGTGAGGTGCCGACCCTGCGCGAGCGCGAGATCGCCTCGGTGGCCCGCTACGAGCGCCTGTTCACGCGCTATCTGCTCGGACACTTCGACGAGCGCGACCACCACGACGGCAACGACGACCCGCTGCTCGCCGAGGTGGCCGCCTCCGCGGTGGTCACCGCGCACAACCACGTGCTGCGCCGCTGGCTGCGGGCCGGCGGGCAGGGCGACGTGGAGGCGCAGCTCGACCACGCCTTCGCGATCGTCCGGGAGACCTTCGGCTCGGGCATAGGCGCCCGGCCGGTGCCGGCCGGCAGCGCCGCCGCGGAGCCGGCGCCGCCGGCCGCCGCGACCGCCTCCACGACAGGCGACGTGGTGGTCGCCGTCGCCCGCACGGACGCACCCCTGGACGAGGTCATGCGGACCATCCAGCAGGCGCTCCAGAAGTCCTGAGCACCTCACCGACCCCGATCACGCCAAGGGCCGCTCCCGGTTTCCGGGAGCGGCCCTTGGCGTTTCCGCCGACATACGCCCAGTTCAGGGGTCCTTTCGATCGATCATCGCTCATCCGTGACCACCAGATTGCATCTGAGTGAAATTGTTGGCACGCAGTGCCTTGTCAGGTGACACGGCGTGCCATACGTTGATGTTGTCCGGGCGGCCGGCGCGCAGAGATCACCTCGTGCGCCGGCTGTCCCCGCAAGCGATCCTGCTTGTGCGCCCGGACGCCTGCGTCACAGGCACCCTCGCGCCCCACCACGGCGCCGCCACCGCACCACCGCGCCGAACCGACGGCACACCTCCACAGCAGCAACCCCGACGTAACCACCAGCGCGTCCCCCGAGGGCGCCGCACCGCCGGAGGCATCCGTGAAGGACATCCTGGACGCGATCCAGTCGCCCGACTCCACCTCGGCCGACTTCGCCAACATCAAGCTTCCCGAGTCGTACCGTGCCGTGACCGTCCACAAGGACGAGGCCGAGATGTTCGCCGGGGTCGCCAGCCGCGACAAGGACCCGCGCAAGTCGCTCCACCTGGACGACGTGGCACTCCCCGAGCTCGGCCCGGGCGAGGCCCTGGTCGCCGTCATGGCCAGCTCGGTCAACTACAACTCGGTCTGGACCTCGATCTTCGAGCCCGTGTCGACCTTCGGCTTCCTGGAGCGCTACGGCCGCCTCTCCGAGCTCACCAAGCGCCACGACCTGCCGTACCACGTCATCGGCTCCGACCTCGCGGGCGTCGTGCTGCGCACGGGCCCGGGCGTCAACTCCTGGAAGCCCGGCGACGAGGTCGTCGCGCACTGCCTGAGCGTCGAGCTGGAGTCCTCGGACGGCCACAACGACACGATGCTCGACCCCGAGCAGCGCATCTGGGGCTTCGAGACCAACTTCGGCGGCCTCGCCGAGATCGCGCTGGTCAAGTCCAACCAGCTGATGCCGAAGCCCGGCCACCTCAGCTGGGAGGAGGCCGCGGCCCCCGGCCTGGTCAACTCCACCGCGTACCGCCAGCTGGTCTCCCGCAACGGCGCCGGCATGAAGCAGGGCGACAACGTGCTCATCTGGGGTGCGAGCGGCGGCCTCGGCTCGTACGCCACCCAGTTCGCGCTGGCCGGCGGCGCCAACCCGATCTGTGTCGTCTCCTCCCCGGAGAAGGCCGACATCTGCCGCTCCATGGGCGCCGAGGCGGTCATCGACCGCAACGCCGAGGGCTACCGGTTCTGGAAGGACGAGAACACCCAGGACCCGCGCGAGTGGAAGCGGTTCGGTTCCAAGATCCGCGAGCTGACCGGCGGCGAGGACATCGACATCGTCTTCGAGCACCCGGGCCGCGAGACCTTCGGCGCCTCCGTGTACGTCACCCGCAAGGGCGGCACCATCACCACCTGCGCCTCGACCTCGGGGTACATGCACCAGTACGACAACCGCTACCTGTGGATGTCGCTGAAGCGCATCATCGGCTCGCACTTCGCCAACTACCGCGAGGCGTGGGAGGCCAACCGCCTGATCGCCAAGGGCAAGATCCACCCGACGCTCTCCAAGGTCTACTCCCTGGAGGAGACCGGCCAGGCCGCCTACGACGTGCACCGCAACCTGCACCAGGGCAAGGTCGGCGTCCTCGCCCTCGCGCCCGAGGAGGGCCTCGGCGTCCGCGACCACGAGCTGCGGGCCAAGCACATCGACGCCATCAACCGCTTCCGCAACATCTAACAACCGACCCCGGGACCACAGATGACAGAGCGTCAGAAGGACCGGCCGTGGCTCATGCGGACCTACGCCGGTCACTCCACCGCCGAGGCGTCGAACGAGCTCTACCGGCGGAACCTCGCCAAGGGCCAGACCGGCCTCTCGGTCGCGTTCGACCTGCCCACGCAGACCGGCTACGACCCCGACCACGTCCTCGCCCGCGGCGAGGTCGGCCGGGTCGGCGTGCCCGTCTCGCACCTCGGTGACATGCGGCGGCTGTTCCAGGACATCCCCCTGGAGCAGATGAACACCTCCATGACCATCAACGCCACCGCCATGTGGCTGCTCGCGCTCTACCAGGTGGTCGCCGAGGAGCAGGGCGCGGACGTCACCAAGCTCCAGGGCACCACGCAGAACGACATCGTGAAGGAGTACCTGTCGCGCGGGACGCACGTCTTCCCGCCCGGCCCGTCGCTGCGGCTGACGACGGACATGATCGCCTACACGGTGAACCACATGCCGAAGTGGAACCCGATCAACATCTGCAGCTACCACCTGCAGGAGGCGGGGGCCACGCCGGTCCAGGAGATCGCGTACGCGATGTCCACGGCCATCGCCGTCCTCGACGCCGTCCGGGACTCCGGGCAGGTCCCTCAGGAGCGGTTCGGCGAGGTCGTCGCCCGCATCTCCTTCTTCGTGAACGCGGGCGTCCGCTTCATCGAGGAGATGTGCAAGATGCGCGCCTTCGGCCGCATCTGGGACACCGTCACCCGCGAGCGGTACGGCATCGAGGACCCCAAGCAGCGCCGCTTCCGCTACGGCGTGCAGGTCAACTCGCTCGGCCTGACCGAGGCGCAGCCGGAGAACAACGTCCAGCGCATCGTCCTGGAGATGCTGGCCGTCACCCTCTCCAAGGACGCCCGCGCCCGCGCCGTGCAGCTCCCGGCGTGGAACGAGGCGCTCGGCCTGCCGCGCCCCTGGGACCAGCAGTGGTCGCTGCGCATCCAGCAGGTGCTCGCCCACGAGTCCGACCTGCTGGAGTACGAGGACATCTTCGCCGGCTCGCACGTCATCGAGGCCAAGGTCGACGCCCTGGTCACCGAGTGCCTGGCCGAGATCGAGCGGATCCAGGAGATGGGCGGCGCGATGGCCGCCGTCGAGTCCGGCTACCTCAAGGCGCAGCTGGTCTCCTCGCACGCCGAGCGGCGGGCCCGGATCGAGTCCGGCGAGGACAAGATCGTCGGCGTCAACATCTTCGAGACGACCGAGCCGAACCCGCTCACCGCCGACCTGGACACCGCGATCCAGACGGTCGACCCGGCCGTCGAGGCCCGCGTCGTGTCCGCCCTGAAGACCTGGCGCGACACCCGCTACCAGCCGCCGTTCAACCACCCGCGGCCGTGCAAGGCCCTGGAGCGGCTGAAGGAGGCCGCGAAGGGCACCGGCAACCTGATGGAGGCCACCCTGGAGTGCGCCCGCGCGGGCGTCACGACCGGCGAGTGGGCCGGGGCGCTGCGCGAGGTCTTCGGCGAGTTCCGCGCCCCGACCGGGGTGTCGTCCGCGCCGGTGGCCGTACCGGCCGAGGCGGGCTCCCCGCTCGCCGAGGTGCGCGCCAAGGTCGAGCGCACGGCGCAGGACCTGGGCGTCGGCAAGCTGCGCTTCCTGGTCGGCAAGCCGGGCCTGGACGGGCACTCCAACGGAGCCGAGCAGATCGCCGTACGGGCCCGTGACGCCGGGTTCGAGGTGGTCTACCAGGGCATCCGGCTGACGCCCGAGCAGATCGTGGACGCGGCCCTGGAGGAGGACGTGCACGCGGTCGGCCTGTCGATCCTGTCCGGCTCGCACGCCCAGCTCGTGCCGGACGTCCTGGACCGCCTCAAGGACGCCGGCGCCGCCGACATCCCGGTCGTCGTCGGCGGGATCATCCCGAACGCCGACGCCGAGGAGCTCCGGGCGGCCGGTGTGGCCGCCGTCTTCACCCCGAAGGACTTCGGTATCACCGGGATCATCGGACGTATCGTCGACGAGATCCGGAAAGCCAACCAGCTCAGCCCCCTCGAAAGTACGGAGGTCCCCGCATGACCATCACCCCCGTGAACCGGCTTCGTCCGCGCCGCTCCTGCCTGGCGGTCCCCGGCTCCAACCCGCGCTTCCTGGAGAAGGCCCAGGGTCTCGCGGCCGACCAGGTCTTCCTGGACCTGGAGGACGCGTGCGCGCCGCTGGCCAAGCCTGAGGCCCGGCACACCATCGTGAAGTTCCTCAACGAGGGCGACTGGACCGGTAAGACGCGGGTCGTGCGGGTCAACGACTGGACGACCCACTGGACGTACCGTGACGTCGTCACCGTCGTCGAGGGCGCCGGCCAGAACCTCGACTGCATCATGCTGCCGAAGGTGCAGAACGCCGAGCAGATCGTCGCGCTCGACCTGCTGCTCACCCAGATCGAGAAGACCATGGGCTTCGAGGTCGGCAAGATCGGCATCGAGGCGCAGATCGAGAACGCCCAGGGCCTCGTCAACGTGAACGCGATCGCCCAGGCCTCGCAGCGCGTCGAGACGATCATCTTCGGCCCGGCCGACTTCATGGCCTCCATCAACATGAAGTCGCTGGTCGTCGGCGAGCAGCCGCCCGGCTACCCGGCGGACGCCTACCACCACATCCTGATGAGCATCCTGATGGCCGCCCGCGCCAACAACCTGCAGGCGATCGACGGCCCGTACCTCCAGATCCGCAACCAGGAGGGCTACAAGGCCGTCGCGCAGCGCGCCGCCGCCCTCGGCTTCGACGGCAAGTGGGTGCTGCACCCGGACCAGGTCGCCGCGGCGAACGAGATCTTCTCGCCCTCGCAGGAGGACTTCGACCACGCCGAGCTGATCCTCGACGCGTACGACTACTACACGTCCGAGGCCGGCGGGAAGAAGGGCTCCGCGATGCTCGGCGACGAGATGATCGACGAGGCCAGCCGCAAGATGGCGCTGGTCATCTCCGGCAAGGGCCGGGCCGCCGGCATGCAGCGCACCACCAAGTTCGAGATCCCGGAGGCCTGAGTTCCATGCAGTTCGGCCGCACCTACGAAGAGTTCGAGATCGGCGCCGTCTACAAGCACTGGCCCGGAAAGACGGTCACCGAGTACGACGACCATCTCTTCTGTCTGCTGACGATGAACCACCACCCGCTTCACATGGACGTGAATTACGCGGAGAACACGACGGACTTCAAGAAGAACGTCGTCGTCGGCAACTACATCTACTCGCTGCTGCTCGGCATGTCCGTGCCGGACGTCTCCGGAAAGGCGATCGCCAACCTGGAGATCGAGTCGCTGCGGCACGTGGCGCCGACCTTCCACGGCGACACCATCTACGGCGAGACCACGGTCCTCGACAAGACGCCGTCGAAGTCGAAGAGCGACCGCGGCATCGTCTACGTCGAGACCAAGGGCTACAAGCAGGACGGCACCCTGGTGTGCGTCTTCCGCCGCAAGGTGATGGTCCCGACCGCCGAGTACATCGACGCGCGCGGCGGCGAGCAGCCCGGCCGCCCCGAACTCAAGCAGCAGGAGAAGTAGTCATGGCGCGACTCGCCCAGACCCACGGTCTGACCGACGTCCAGCAGGAGATCCTCTCCACCGTCCGCGACTTCGTGGACAAGGAGATCATCCCGGTCGCGACGGAGCTGGAGCACCGTGACGAGTACCCGCAGCAGATCGTGGACGGGCTCAAGGAGCTCGGCGTCTTCGGTCTGATGATCCCCGAGGAGTACGGCGGTCTCGGTGAGTCGCTGCTCACCTACGCGCTGTGCGTGGAGGAGATCGCGCGCGGCTGGATGTCGGTGTCCGGCATCATCAACACGCACTTCATCGTGGCGTACATGCTGAAGCAGCACGGCACCCAGGAGCAGAAGGAGTACTTCCTTCCGCGGATGGCGGCCGGCGAGGTGCGCGGCGCGTTCTCGATGTCGGAGCCGGGTCTCGGCTCGGACGTGTCGGCAATCACGTCGAAGGCGGTGAAGGACGGCGACGAGTACGTCCTGAACGGCCAGAAGATGTGGCTGACGAACGGTGGCACGTCAACGCTGGTCGCCGTTCTCGTCCGAAGTGACGAAGGCCACCCGGAGGGCACCGCCCCGCACAAGTCGATGACGACCTTCCTCGTCGAGAAGGAGCCCGGTTTCGGCGAGGTCCGTCCCGGCCTCACCATTCCCGGCAAGATCGAGAAGATGGGTTACAAGGGCGTCGACACGACCGAACTCATCATGGACGGACTGCGCATTCCGGCCAATCGCGTCCTGGGCGGGGTCACCGGCCGAGGGTTTTACCAAATGATGGACGGCGTCGAGGTCGGCCGAGTGAACGTGGCGGCCCGTGGTTGCGGCGTCGCGCAGCGTGCCTTCGAACTGGGTGTCCAGTATGCCCAGCAGCGTCACACTTTCGGTAAGCCGATCGCCCAGCACCAGGCGATTCAGTTCAAGCTCGCCGAGATGGCTACCAAGGTCGAGGCCGCTCATGCCATGATGGTGAACGCAGCACGCAAAAAGGACTCCGGGGAACGAAACGACCTCGAAGCAGGGATGGCGAAGTACCTCGCCTCCGAATACTGCAAGGAGGTCGTCGAGGACGCCTTCCGCATTCACGGCGGATACGGGTTCTCCAAGGAGTACGAGATCGAGCGCCTCTACCGCGAGGCGCCGATGCTGCTGATCGGCGAAGGTACCGCCGAGATCCAGAAAATGATCATCGGTCGTCGGCTGCTCGAGGAGTACCGATTCCAGGGTTGATTGTCGCATTTGGGTCGGTTTGGCCGCGAAGAAGATCACACCCCGTGTTCGTCTTCCGGCCGCCGACTCGGCTTCTGGCTTGCCCAGTTGCGGCCCGCAACCGATAGCATCGCCCGAAAGCCGCCGTCCCCCGTTGCCAGTGCGGCATCATCCGCTACGAAGGTCATCCATGCCCCACAGCCAAACCTCTGCACACCGCGACAGCCTCAAGGGCGTACGCATCGCACGCGGAGCATCGCCGTGGCTTCTGCCGACCGTCGCCACCGCGGCGCTCAGCCTCGCGCGCGCGGGCAAGTCGAAGCGCGCCCGGGCCGTCGCCGTGCCGGCCACCGCTCTCGCGGCCGGCATGCTGTGGTTCTTCCGCGACCCCGAGCGGGAGATCGCTCAGGGCCGGGTCATCTCGCCCGCCGACGGTGTGGTGCAGAGCATCATGCCGTGGAAGGACGGCCGCACCCGGGTCGCCATCTTCATGAGCCCGCTGAACGTCCACGTCAACCGCGCGCCCCTGGCGGGCACGGTGACGTCCGTGGAACACGTCCCCGGCGGCTTCGTGCCGGCGTTCAACAAGGAGAGCGAGAACAACGAGCGCGTTGTCTGGCACTTCGACACCGAGCTCGGCGACGTCGAGATGGTGCAGATCGCGGGCGCCGTGGCGCGGCGGATCGTGCCGTACATCCCGCAGGGGACGAAGGTCGAGCAGGGTGACCGGATCGGCCTGATCCGCTTCGGTTCGCGGGTCGACATCTACCTCCCGGAGGGTGTCGAGGTCGCCGTCGAGGTCGGTCAGGCCACGACCGCGGGGGTGACTCGCATTGACCGTGATTGATCCCGACACACGGGCGGCCGACTGGGCCGCCGAGACGGCGGCGGAGGCCGCCGACGAGGCCGAGGAGATGCCGCTGTCGTTGAGGCTGTCCATAGCGGACGCCCTCACGCTCGGTAACGCCACCTGTGGCTTCATGGCGGTGTACTTCACCACCACCGGCATCCTCATCCCGCACCTCACCGGCAGCGGCGAGACCGGCATGGCGCGCAACAGCGCCGCCACCGCCGTGATCCTGATGCTGGCCGCGGCGATCTTCGACCTGTTCGACGGCATCGTGGCGCGCAAGCTCCGCAGCTCGCCGATGGGCGCCGAGCTCGACAACCTGTCGGACCTGATCAGCTTCGGTCTGGCCCCGGCGTACTTCGTGCTCGTCTACGGCATGGTCGCGGACGACGCACAGCAGAAGGTCTCGGCCGTGGCCGCGATCGTGGTGCTGCTCGCGGTGGTGCTGCGGCTCGCGAGGTTCTCGTGCGTGACGATGAAGGACGGCATGTTCCAGGGCATGCCGAGCCCCTTCGGCGCGCTGACGGTCGTCTCGATCATCCTGCTCGAGCTGCCGTTCATCCCGACCCTGCTCGCGATCATCGGCACGGCGTGGCTGATGGTGAGCCGGGTGGAGTACCCGAAGCCGCGGGGTGTGCTCGCCGCGGCCATGCTCAGCTGGATCGTCGGAGCGATGGCGATGCTGGCCGCGTGGGCGTTCGACGCCCCCGGCGGACAGTTCCTGCTCCAGGCCGGCTGCGCCCTCCAGGTGGTCCTGGGCGCCGTGATCCCCCTCTTCGCGACGGCCCGACGAGTGAACACCTTCCGCGACAACCGGCGCGAGAGCCGCGAGGCGCGCGAGGCGCAGGCGGCACAGCTGCGATAGGCGATACGAGAAAGGGCCCCGGACGCGACAGCGTCCGGGGCCCTTTCGTTTGCCGTGAGCAGGACACGGGCCCATCCCCCGACCCCAGCGAAGCCGCGGCCGCCCGACGGAACCGCCCCCGCCCCGCTGCCCCTGCGCGGCCGGAGCCGCGGCCGCCCGACGGACGGGAGCGGGGGCCGTGGAGGGGGCCGCGTTCGGGACGTAAAGCGTGATTTGTGGCGCGGAAACAAGGGCGCGCGCCGGTGAAAGCACGTCCTCCGCGCCGTAAATCATGCAGTCCCGAATGCGGTCACCGGAACGGCCCTCGCGCGCCCACCACCGGGCCTCCCCGCGCCCCCTGCCGCGCCCCGCGCCGCGCCCCGCGCCGCGCCCCCTGCGCGCCTACGACAGGAAGTCGCGCGCCACGTTCGACGCCACCTGCTCCAGGAGCGGCCCCGCGTTCGGGATCGACTTCGCCGGGTCGGGCTCCAGGTCGGTCAGCGGGTACGCCCGGCGGATGCCGGCGGCGCCCAGGGCCTCCGGCGCCAGCAGGAGCCGTCCGCAGACGGCGACGACGTCCTTGCCGGCCGCGCGGGCCGCCGCGGCGACGCCCGCCGGGGCCTTGCCGTGCAGGGTCTGCTCGTCGAGCGAGCCCTCGCCGGTGATGACGAGGGTGGCCCGCTCCAGGGCCGGGGCGAAGCCGAGGACCTCCAGCATCAGCTCGATGCCGGGCCGGAAGCTCGCGCCGATCAGCAGCGCGCCGTAGCCGATGCCGCCCGCGCCGCCCGCGCCGGGCGAAGCGGCCAGCTCGGCGGCCTTGGCTCCGATGGCCTGCTCCAGGACCTCCGCGTAGTGCGCGAGGGCGGCGTCGAGGGTCTCGACGTCCTCCGGGCTGGCGCCCTTCTGCGGGCCGTAGACGGCCGCGCAGCCCTTGGGGCCGGTCAGCGGGTTGTCCACGTCGCTGGCGAGGACGAGGTCGACGTCGGCCAGGCGCGGGTCGACGCCGGACAGGTCGGCGGTGGCCAGCTGCGCGAGTGCGCCGCCGCCCGGGCCGACGGGCTCGCCCGCGGCGTCCAGGAACACGGCGCCGAGCGCGGCGAGCATGCCCGCGCCGCCGTCGGTGGTGGCGCTGCCGCCCACGCCGAAGACGATCGTGGTGGCCCCGGCGTCGAGCGCCGCGCGCAGCAGCTCGCCGGAGCCGTACGTGGTGGCGGTGAGCGGGGCGAACACCCCGGCCGGCAGCAGCTGGAGGCCGGACGCCTCCGCCATCTCCACCACGGCCGTGGTCCCGCGCAGCGCGAACGCCGCCGTGACGGGCTCGCCGAGCGGCCCGGTCACGGTCACCTCGCGCCGTTCGAACCCGGCCGCCACGGCCGCGGCCACGGTGCCGTCGCCGCCGTCCGCGACGGGCAGCGTCTCCACTTCGAGCTCCGGGACGACCCGTCGCAGACCTGCTGTGACCCGCTCCGCGACCTGTACGGCCGTGAGCGAGCCCTTGAACTTGTCGGCCGCGACGAGCACGCGTGCGACCTCAGTTACTGCTCCGTCCGTCACCTTGCATCCCTTGCTTTCGAACAGGCAGTCGCGCCGAGGCCGACCTTATCCGTACCGGAAGACGGCGTGCCACCCCCTGATAACGCGATATTCCGCACCATAGTGGGGCCATATGAGCACGGAACTGATCGATCAAATCCCGGGACGAAGTTCCCGCCCGGACGAAAACCGCCCGGACGGGAAGGTCATCGGGATCGGGATGGCCGCCGTCGTCGCCGTCGTGTGCTGGGCGGCGCTCGGAAAGGACTCCTTCGACACCGCCTCCTCCTCGGCGCTGCGCTGGGTCCTGGACAACTTCGCCTGGCTTTTCGTGACGGCCGCGGACGTCTTCCTGGCACTGTGCGTGGTGATCGCGCTGAGCCGCTTCGGCCGGATCCGGCTCGGCGCCGACGACTCGGAGCCGGAGTTCACGAACCTCGCGTGGATCGCGATGATGTTCAGCGCGGGGATGGGCATCGGCCTGATGTTCTACGGGGTCGGGGAGCCGCTCCAGCACTATCTGAGCCCGCCCCCGGCGAGCGGCGTCGAGCCGCGGTCGGGCGCCGCGGCCCGCACCGCGCTCGAGTACTCGTTCTTCCACTGGACGCTGACCCCGTGGGCGATCTACGGCATCGCCGGCCTCGCGCTCGCCTACGCGGGCTTCCGCAAGGGCCGCGGCAACACGCTCAGCGCCGCCTTCGTCCCGCTGATGGGCGAGCGCCGGGCGCGCTCCTGGCCGGGGAAGGCGATCGATCTGCTGGCCGTCTTCGCGACCGTCTTCGGCACCGCGACCAGCCTGGGGCTGGGCGCGCTGCAGGTGGCGGAGGGCCTGAACATCACCATGGACGTCGAGAACTCCACGGCCACCCAGCTGATCATCATCGTGTCGCTGTCGGCGGCCTTCGTGCTCTCCGCCTTCTCCGGCCTGCACAAGGGCGTGAAGTGGCTGTCCACGCTGAACATCGTGCTCGCCGCCGCGATGATGGTCTTCGTCTTCCTGCTCGGGCCGACCGTCTACGTCCTCGACACGATCCCGGCGTCCCTCGGCGGCTATCTGCACCAGCTGCTGCCGATGGCGAGCCGCACCGGCGCCTTCACGGACCGGAGCTGGCTGGGCGCCTGGACCATCTTCTACTGGGCGTGGTGGCTGTCCTGGGCGCCGTTCGTGGGCACCTTCATCGCCCGGATCTCGCGCGGCCGGACCGTCCGCGAGTTCCTGGTCGGGGTGCTGCTCGTGCCCTCGGGCGCGACGGTGCTCTGGTTCTGCGTGATGGGCGGCACCGCGATCCGGCTCGACTCGACGGGCGCGGCGGACATGGCGGGCGCGGTGAAGAACGGGGTGGAGGCGTCACTGTTCGCGATGCTGGACGCGCTGCCGCTGGGCACGCTCACCTCGTACCTGGCGATGCTCCTCGTGATGACGTACTTCGTGACCAGCGCCGACTCGGCCTCGCTGGTGATGGGCTCGCTGACCAGCCGCGGCGCGCTGCACCCGCCGACCTGGCTGGTGGTCACCTGGGGCGTCCTGATGGCCGCGGTGGCCGCCGTCCTGCTCGTCGCGGGCGGTCTGAAGTCGCTGCAGACGGCGACGATCCTGGTGGCGCTGCCGTTCGTGCTCGTGATGCTGGGCCTGTGCTGGGCGCTGTGGAAGGAGCTGCGCACGGACCCGGGGGCGGGTCCGACCCGGCAGCACGCGTTGCACGGGGTACGGGACGCGGTACGGGCGATGGTGGGCGAGGCGATCGCGGAACGGGAGCGGGGCGGGGAGCGGCCCGCACGCGACGCCGACGCCCGACCGCCCGCCCAGCCGGCCGGCCGCGCGACCACCGGGGCCGCGGACACCGATGGCGACGAGGGCTGACCCGGACGGGCCCGGCGGCCGCGGCTGGCCGCGGTGCGTCACACGCCGCCCGGTCGGGGCGACCCGGACGGGCCCGGCGGCGGTGCGTCGGCGCGCGGCCCGGCGTCGCATTCGGTACACCGGAGGCATGGGCCTGCTCAAGCACAGCGAACTCGCCGACCGGATCCTCGGCGGCTGGACCGGGCGGATCGCCGGGAACATGCTCGGCAAGCCGGTGGAGAGCGGCGAGCACTGGACGCGGGAGCGGATCGACGCCTATCTGCGGCTGACCGGCGCGCTGCCGCTCACCGACTATCTGCCCGCGCCGCCGGCCGCCGGCGCGGACGGCTTCGAGCTGCGGCCGGAGTGGCCGCAGTGCGTGCGCGGCCGGATCCACGGCAGCTGCCGGGACGACGACATCGACTACACGATCCTGGGCCTGCACCTCCTGGAGACCCGCGGCTTCTCGTTCACCACCGAGCAGGTGGGCGAGCAGTGGCTGCTCCGGCTGCCGTACCTCCAGACGTTCACCGCCGAGCGGGTGGCCTACCGCAATCTGGCCAACGGGCTGAAGCCGCCGCTCACCGCCACCTTCGACAACCCGTACCAGGAGTGGATCGGCGCGCTGATCAGGGCGGACGTGTACGGCTGGACCTCGCCCGGCGATCCGCGCCGCGCCGCGTCGCTGGCCCGCCGGGACGCGGTGCTCTCGCACACCGGGAACGGGGTGTACGGGGCGATGTGGGCGGCCGCGCTCGTGGCCGCGGCCTTCACCGCGCCCGACGCGCGCACGGCGGTGGCGGCCGCCCTGGAGCGGATCCCGGCGAGCTGCCGGCTCGCCCGGACCGTGCGGCACACGATGGCGCTGCACGAGGCGGGCGTCGACTGGTCGGAGGCGCTCGCCGAGCTGGCGAAGGAGACGGGCGGGCTGGGCTGGATCCACACGATCCCGAACGCGGCCGTGCTGACGGCCGGACTGCTGTACGGGGAGGGCGACTTCACCCGCACGATCGCGCTCACCGTGCGCGGCGGCCTGGACACCGACTCCAACGGGGCGACGGCCGGTTCGGTCGCGGGCGTGCTGTGCGGGGCGGCGGCCATCCCGGCGCAGTGGTCGGAGCCGCTGGCGGACCGGGTGCGCAGCGCGGTCGCCGGTTTCGACCGGGCGAGGATCAGCGAGCTGGCCGAGCGGACGGTGCGGCTGGCTACCCTGACGGGATGACGACCTCTGACTACGCCACGTACATCGCGAGCCTGCCCCGGGTCCTGGCCGGTGCCGCCGCCCTCTTCCGGGACCGGGCCGGCCGGGTCCTCGTCGTCGAGCCGAACTACCGGGAGGGCTGGGCGCTTCCGGGCGGCACGATCGAGTCCGACACGGGCGAGACCCCGCGCCAGGCCGCCCGCCGCGAGACGGCCGAGGAGATTGGCCTGGACCTGGAGCTCGGCGCGCTGCTCGCGGTCGACTGGTCGCACGGCCCGGACCGCCCGCCGCTCGTGGCGTACCTCTTCGACGGCGGTGTCCTCACCGACGAGCAGTTCGCCGCGATCCGCCTCCAGGAGGCGGAGCTGATCTCCTGGAAGCTGGTGGAGCCGGCGGAGCTGCCGCGCTACCTCCTGGCGGGTCTGGGCCTGCGGGTGACGGCTGCCCTGGACGCCCTGGCGGCCGGCCGCGGCCCGGCGGAGCTGGAGAACGGCCGACCGGTACGGTGACCGGCCGGTGCGGTGAGCGGGCCGCACGGTGAGCAAGCCGCACACCGACCGGGCCGCGCGGTGGGCAGCCGTGCCGACCGCCGGGTAAATCGGCTCGCGGGAGGTCCGTGGGCCGACCTAGGCTCGCGGTATGACCATGGTCGCGATCCTCAGTGGTGCCGGTATCTCCACCGACTCGGGCATTCCCGACTACCGGGGGCCCAACGGCTTGTGGCGGAAGGACCCTGAGGCCGAGCGGCTCGTCACCTACGGGCCGTACATGGCCGACCCCGAGATCCGCCGCCGGTCGTGGCGGATGCGCCTGGACGGGCCGGTCCTCAGGGCGCGGCCGAACGCGGCGCACGAGGCGATCGCCGCGTACGAGAAGAGCGGGAACGCGCTGCGGGTCATCACGCAGAACGTGGACGGGCTGCATCAGCTGGCCGGGGTGCCGGAGCGGAAGGTGCTCGAACTGCACGGCTCCGCGCGGACGGTGGTGTGCACGGCGTGCCATGCCCGCTCGCCGATGGAGGAGGCGCTGGACCGGGTGCGGGCCGGTGAGGCGGATCCGGCGTGCCTGGCGTGCGGCGGGATCCTGAAGTCGGCGACGGTGATGTTCGGGCAGCGGCTCGATCCGCGGGTGCTCGGCGAGGCGATGTCGATCGCGAAGGCCACAGAGGTCTTCATCGCGGTCGGTACGAGCCTCCAGGTGCAGCCCGCGGCCTCGCTCGCCGGAATCGCGGCGGAGCACGGGGCGCGGCTGATCATCGTGAACGCCGAGCCGACGCCGTACGACCCGGTCGCGGACGAGATCGTCCGCGAGCCGATCGGCACGGCGCTGCCCGCCCTCCTCGACAGTCTGCGCTAGGCCCTATAGGTCCTATAAGTCCTAGAAGAGGGCGTCGTCGCGGGCGCCCGCTTCGAAGGCGAGCAGGCGCTTCTTGCGGTCAAGGCCGCCGCCGTAGCCGGTGAGGTTGCCGCCGGCCCCGATCACCCGGTGGCAGGGGACGATGATGGTGAGCGGGTTCTTGCCGTTGGCGAGGCCGACGGCGCGCGAGGCGCCGGGGTTGCCGAGGGCCTCGGCGAGTTCGCCGTACGTGCGGGTCTCCCCGTACGGGATGAGCCGGAGCTGTTCCCAGACGCGGAGCTGGAACGGGGTGCCGACGAGCTTCAACGGCAGGTCGAACTCGGTGAGTTCGCCCGCGAAGTAGGCGTCGAGCTGGCGCACCGCCTCGGTGAAGGGGCGCGGGTCGGGGGTGCCGAAGGTCTCCTCCGGCGGGCGGTGCCGCTGGTCGGTCATGTACATGCGGCTCAGGACGCCGTCGACGGCGACCAGGGTCAGCAGGTCGTAGGGGCTGTCCACGACCGTGTGCTGCACGGTGGGCATGAGCGGAGGTCCTTACGCGGGGAGGTGGTTGATCGGGTGGGTGTCGGTGGCCCAGAGGTACTGGACGGCGTAGGCCCGCCAGGGCCGCCACCGGGCGGCCCGGGAGGTGAGCGCGGCGGGCCCGGCGGGCAGGCCGAGGCCCTGGGCGGCGCGGCGCACGCCGAGGTCGCCGGGGAGGAAGGCGTCGGGGTCGCCGAGCGCCCGCATCGCGATGACCTCGGTGGTCCAGGGGCCGAAGCCGGGCAGCGCGCGCAGCCGCTCGCGGGCCTCGTCCCAGTCGCTCTCGGGGCCGAGGGCGAGGCTGCCGTCGGCGAGCGCGGTGACGAGGGTGAGCAGGGTGGTGCGGCGGCTGCGCGGCAGGGCGAGGCTCTCCGGGTCGAGGCCGGCGAGCGCCTCGGGGGTCGGGAAGAGGTGGGTGAGGCCGCCTTCCGGATCCTCGACGGGCACGCCGTGCGCGGCGACCAGCCGGGCCGCGTGGGTGCGCGCGGCGGCCGTGGACACCTGCTGGCCGAGCACCGCCCGGACGGCGAACTCGGCGGCGTCCACGGTCCGCGGCACCCGCCGCCCGGGACCCGCGTCGACGAGCGGCGCGAGCAGCGGGTCGGCCCGCAGCTGTTCGTCGACGGCGACGGGGTCGGCGTCGAGGTCGAGCAGCCGGCGGCAGCGGTTGATGGCGAGCGTGAGGTCGCGCGGGTCGGTGAGCGAGAGCCGGCACAGGACGTGGTCGGCGCGCGGGGCGAGGGCGACGATGCCGTGCCCGTACGGGAGGCTCAGCGTCCTGCGGTAGGCGCCGTCGCGCCACTCCTCCACGCCGGGGACGGCGGTGGCGGCGAGGTGGCCGAAGAGGTTGGAGGGGTTGAGGGGCGTGCGGAACGGCAGCCGCAGGGTGATCGCCCCGGAGGGGGCGGCCGGTACGGAACCGGTGCGGGCGGCGCGGGCACGCAGGTCGCCCGGGGTGAGCGCGAAGACCTCGCGGACGGTGTCGTTGAAGGTGCGGATCGAGGCGAAGCCGGCGGCGAAGGCGATCTGGGCCATGGGCAGCGGGGTGGTCTCGATGAGCAGCCGCGCGGTCTGGGCCCGCTGGGCGCGGGCGAGGGCCAGCGGCCCGGCGCCGAGCTCGGCGAGCAGCTGGCGCTCGATCTGCCGGGTCGAGTAGCCGAGCCGCGTGGCGAGCCCGGGGACGCCCTCCCGGTCGACGATGCCGTCCCTGATGAGCCGCATGGCGCGGGCGACGGAGTCGGCGCGGGCGTCCCAGGCGGGCGAGCCGGGGCTGGTGTCGGGCCGACAGCGCTTGCAGGCCCGGAACCCGGCCCGCTGGCAGGAGGCGGCGGTGGGGTGGAACTCCATGTTCTCGGGCTTGGGCGGCACCGCCGGGCAGCTGGGCCGGCAGTAGATCCGAGTGGTGCGGACGGCGGTGAAGAAGACGCCGTCGAAGCGGGCGTCCTTCGACTGGACGGCCCGGACGCAGCGCTCGGTGTCGGTGTGCATGGCTCCAGGATGGGTGATCCCGGAGGGGGACGGCTGGCGAGAAAACGACATCGACGTGCGGGGAGGGGGAGCGAGAGGCGCGGAAACGGACGCGGTGAGCGCGGCGGGACCGGACGCCGCCGGGCGGAGCGGGTAGGCGACAGGGCCCGGGCATGTGCCCGCCGGGCGGAGCGAAAGGTGGTGGGCGTGCGGCGGGACCAGGGCGAAGAGGACGCCGGCCGCCCGGTGGCGTCGAGGCCGGGGCACAGCGCGCCGCGCCGTGCAGGGCGGTGGCGGGCCGGGCCGGCCCGGGCACGGCGACGACCCGCGGACCGACCGGGGTACGGCCGCCTCGCCCGCTAGCCGAGCTAGCCGAGCGCGGCCTCGAAGGCGGCGTACGCGGCCGCGTCGTACAGGACGAAACGCACCTGCCGCACCGAGGTCGTCCGCGCCGCACGGACCGTCTCCACGGCGATCCGGGCGCCGTCGTCCATCGGCCAGCCGTAGACACCCGTCGAGACGGCCGGGAAGGCGACGGTCTCCGCGCCCAACTCGTCGGCGACGCGCAGGGATTCGTGGTAGCAGGAGGCGAGGAGCGCCGAGCGGTCCTCCTCGCGGCTGTGCACCGGGCCGACGGTGTGGACGACCCAGCGGGCGGCGAGCGCGCCGGCGGTGGTGGCGACGGCCTGTCCGGTCGGCAGGCCGCGCCCGTAGTGGCCGGCGCGGAGCCTGCGGCAGTCCTCCAGGATCGCCGGCCCGCCGCGCCGGTGGATGGCGCCGTCCACTCCCCCGCCGCCGAGGAGGGAGGAGTTGGCGGCGTTCACGATGACGTCCGTGTCCTGGTGGGTGATGTCGCCGCGGACGAGGACGATGGCGGGCTGCGCGGTGCTCATGCCGCCATCCTCGCGCCGCCGCCACGGCACCGCACGGGAATTACGCCCCGGGCGTGCGCAGCCGCCGCCAGACCGCCTTGGCCGCGTTGTGCCCGGACATTCCGTGCACGCCGGGACCGGGCGGGGTGGCGGAGGAGCAGAGGAAGACCGCCGGGTGCGGGGTGCTGTAGGGGAAGAGGGAGAGCCGGGGGCGCAGCAGCAGTTGGAGGCCGCGGGCGGCGCCGCAGGCGATGTCGCCGCCGATGTAGTTGGCGTTGCGCTCGGCGAGTTCGGGCGGGCCGGCGGTGGCGCGGGCGAGGATCAGGTCGCGGAAGCCGGGCGCGAAGCGCTCGATCTGCCGCTCGATGGCGTCGGTGAGGTCGCCGCGCCAGCCGTTGGGGACGTGACCGTAGGCCCAGAAGACGTGCTTGCCCTCGGGGGCGCGGCCGGGATCGACCAGGCTGGGCTGGGCGGTGATGAGGAACGGGGTGTCGGGGGCGGTGCCGGAGGACGCCTGGTTCAGTGCGGTGCCGATCTCGCCCATGGTGGGCCCGACCTGCACGGTGCCGGCCCGGCGGGCGGCCTCTGCGGTCCACGGCACGGGCCCGGAGAGCGCATAGTCGATCTTGAACGCGCTGGCGCCGTAGCGGTAGCCGTCGTAGAAGGAGCCGAGCCCGGCGATCCGGGCGAGCGCGGTGGGCGAGGTGTCGAAGACGTACGCGCGGGCCGGCGGGAGGTCGTCGAGCCGCTTGACCTCGAAGTCGGTGTGCACGGCGCCGCCGAGGTCCTTCAGGTACGCGGCGAGGGCGTCGGAGATCGACTGCGAGCCGCCACGCGGCATCGGCCAGCCCACCGCGTGCGCGGCGAGCGCGAAGACCAGGCCGACGGCACCGGTGGCGATGCCGTCGAGCGGGGCGATGACATGGCCGACGAGCCCGGCGAACAGGGCCCGCGCCTTCTCGCCGCGGAAACGCCTCAACATCCAGGTGGCGGGCGGCAGTCCGGCGAATCCGAAGCGGGCGAGGGTGACCGGGTCGCGGGGCAGCGCGGTGAGCGGCAGCTGCATGAAGTCGCGGACGAGGCTGTCCCAGCGGGGTACGAACGGGGTGACGAGCCGCCGGTAGGTGCCGGCGTCGCGCGGGCCGAAGGAGGCGGCGGTCTCGGCGACGGAACGGGCGAGAACGGCCGCGGTGCCGTCGTCCCAGGGGTGGGCCATCGGCAGCGCGGGGTGCAGCCATTCCAGGCCGTAGCGGTCCAGCGGCATCGAGTTGAAGACCGGTGAGCCGATGCCGAGCGGGTGCACGGCGGAGCAGGGGTCGTGCCGGAAGCCCGGGAGGGTCAGCTCCTCGGTGCGGGCGCCGCCGCCCACGGTGGGTTTCGCTTCGAAGACGGCCACGGAGAAGCCACGGCGGGCGAGTTCGGCGGCGGCGGTCAGCCCGTTGGGTCCCGCCCCCACGACCACGGCATCGAGCATCGACGTCACCTGAGGACTCCTCATGTCGTCCGGCGATCACTGGTTTCCAGGATAGGCCGGGCCCCCGGCGCCCCCTCGTCCACCCTCGGGGACCGGCCAGGGCGCGGAGTACCCTTTGGACGGCTTCACCCCTTACTGGGGACCCCTGACAGGCTGGGAGGGCGGATCCGGTGCACGGCGAGTACAAGGTCCCGGGCGGCAAGCTGGTCGTGGTCGACCTGGACGTGGCGGACGGCGTGCTGCGCCGGGTGCGGGTCGCGGGCGACTTCTTCCTGGAACCGGACGAGGCGATCCTGGCGATCGACGGGGCCCTGGAGGGCGCGCCCGCCGACACGGACGCGGCCGGTCTCGCGGCCCGGATCGACCAGGCGCTGCCGCCGGGCACGGAGATGTTCGGCCTGACCACGGAGGGCATCGGGGTCGCGGTGCGCCGGGCGCTCGCGCACGCCACCGACTGGACCGACTACGACTGGCAGCTGATCCACGAGCCGCCGCAGTCCCCCGCCCTGCACATGGCCCTGGACGAGGTCCTGACCGCAGAGGTCGCGGCCGGCCGCCGGCCGCCGACCCTGCGGGTCTGGGAGTGGGGCTCCCCGGCCGTCGTCATCGGCAGTTTCCAGTCGCTGCGCAACGAGGTGGACCCGGAGGCCGCCGAGCGGCACGGCATCGAGGTGGTGCGCCGGATCAGCGGGGGCGGCGCGATGTTCATCGAGCCGGGCAACACCATCACGTACTCCCTGTCGGTCCCGGACGCCCTGGTCCAGGGCCTGTCGTTCACCGACAGCTACGCCTATCTCGACGACTGGGTGCTCGGCGCCCTCGGCGACATGGGGGTCAAGGCGTGGTACCAGCCGCTGAACGACATCGCCACGGACGCCGGCAAGATCGCCGGCGCGGCCCAGAAGCGCATGGTCGCGGGCGCGGGCGCCGTGCTGCACCACGTGACGATGGCGTACGACATCGACGCCGACAAGATGACCGAGGTGCTGCGCATCGGCCGCGAGAAGCTCTCCGACAAGGGCACCAAGAGCGCCAAGAAGCGCGTCGACCCCCTCCGCCGCCAGACCGGCCTGCCGCGCGAGGCCGTCATCGACCGCATGATCGCCTCCTTCCGTGACCGCTACGGCCTGACGGAGGGCCGCGTCACGGAGGAGGAGCTGGCCCTCGCCAAGGAGCTGGCCGAGACGAAGTTCTCGTCGCCCGAGTGGACCGCCCGGGTGCCCTGACCGGGGCTTCGCGGCGTCTCGTAGGCTCCGCCCATGCGGATCGAACAGCCCGTGCGGCCCGGCCTGCGCATGGAGTGCGCGGACGGCGGCCGGCTCGTCCTGACGCAGGGCGACCGGCCCGTGCTCTTCGCCCGCCAGCGCGCGAGCCACCGCGGGGTCCACTACGCCCGGACCGGGCGCTACGCCTCCCCGCTCGCGCCCCTGCGGGCCGGCACGGCGCGCGCCGTCGCCGCGTGCGCCGCGCCCGGCTCGGACGCCTGGACGGAGCGCTGGGCCGCGTACGCGGAGGCGCAGCTGCGCGTCGCGGCCGAAGGGCCGCTGCACGAGGGCGACTGGAACCTGGGCCCGATGACTCCGGGCTGGTTCGTGGACGGCAACTGGGCCAAGCTCCTCGCGCACGATCCCGACCGGGGCCATCTCACCTGGTTCGGTTACGGCGACCCGGCGGAGGACGCCCGCGATCTGCTGCCGCTGCGGGCGCTGTCCGATCCGGGGGCGGCGCGGGTCAGGGCGTACCGGCGCCAGTACCGCGAGGGCGTGCTGCCGCCCGTACTGCTGTGGTGGATCAGCGGGCTGAACTCGCCGGTCGTGCTCGACGGGCACGACCGGCTCGTCGCGGCCCTCGCCGAGGGCGGCCGGCCCGAGGTGCTCCTGCTGTCACGGGCCGTCGACGCCGCCTACGTGGCGCTGTGCGCCGCCCGGCCGGTCGAGGAGTACGCGTACCGCATGGCCGCGCTCGGCGACGGTCCGCTCGACGGGGTGCGCCGGGCGGTGGCGGGGCAGGCGCTCGCGAAGGCGCTGCGGGCGATCGAGCGGACGCCGGAGATCACCCGGGCGTGGCCCGTGGCCGGGGGCGTGGCCGGCTGGGAGCGGGCCGTGGCCGCGCAGGTGCCCGGGTGGGGCCCGGCGCCGCTGCCGTGAGCGCGGCGGGTCAGGCCGCCGGGGTGCGGGCGACGAGGATGAACTCGTTGTAGGGGAACGCCTTGCCGACGGAGCGGGCGAAGGGGAAGGAGTAGGTGCGGTCGACGGTGAGGCCGAGCTTTTCGGCGTGGGCGCGCAGGCCGTCGAAGTCGACGAAGCGGACGTGGGTGGCGTCGGTCTTGTAGCCGGCTTCCTGGGGACAGATCAGCACGACGTGGCCGCCGGGCTTCACCAGCGGCAGGTACTGCTCCAGGACGGAGTTGCCGAGCGTCTCGTCCATGTGCTCCAGGACGTGGGCGCAGAGCAGGCTGTCGAAGGAGCCGGGGCCGCAGTCGGGGGCGGCGGCGAGCTCGTCCGGGGTGTAGGCGGTGAGGCCGCGCTCGCGGCAGACGGCGACGGAGCTGGCGTTGTGGTCGACGCCCACGCTGTCGGGGCCGCAGTTGAGCAGGTTGCGGCCGAGGCCGCAGCCGATGTCGAGCACGCGTCCGAGGCCGAGCCGCTTCAGGTTCCAGCGGTAGGGGGCCTGGGTGGGCAGCAGTCGCTTGATCCCCGAGTTCTCCAGCCGGGCCAGGCGCTGGGTGTAGTCGGAGGATTCCGTGCCGGACATCATCGACCGCCTTCTGCTCTTGCTCGTGCCGCGCGCTTGTGCCGCGCGTCCGCCGAGGCTATGCCATGGAGAGTGCCCGGTAAAGATCAGCGCATTGATTCCCGGCCGCCGCCGCGCGCGGTCCGCCGCCCCGCCATCAGGGCCGTGTAGAGCAGCAGCGAGGCGGCGAGGCCCACGGCCCAGCCGTAGTCGGCGAGCGGCTTCAGGACGGGGATCAGCCCGTCCGCGGGGAAGGGCCCGGTGCCGGGCGCCGAGTGGGAGCCGCCGACCGCCAGGAGGCCGCCGACCGCGAAGGCCAGCACGGCCGCCGGGTTCCAGCCGCCCCGGTACCAGTAGGGCCCGTCGGCCCGGTAGAGACCACCGAGGTCGAGGACGGTGCGCCGCACCAGCCAGTAGTCGGCGATGAGGATGCCCGCGACCGTACCGAGCAGTCCGCCGACCAGGCCGAGCCAGGTGAAGATGTACAGCTCGGGCGTGGAGGTCAGCTTCCACGGCATGATCAGGACCCCGACGACGCCGGTGACCAGGGCGCCCCGGCGGAAGTCGACGAGTCGCGGGGCGAGGTTGGCGAGGTCGTACGCGGGTGAGACGACGTTCGCCGCGATGTTCACCGACAGGGTCGCGACCAGTACGGTGACCAGGGCGAAGAGCAGCCCGAAGACGTTGTCGGTCCTGGCGGCGAGCGCGACCGGGTCCCAGACGGGTGCCCCGTACACGGCCTGCGAGCCGGACGTGACCAGGACCGAGAGCAGCGCGAAGAGCGTCATGGTGGTGGGCAGACCGAGGGCCTGACCCCACACCTGGGCGCGCTGTCCGGCGCCGAAGCGGGTGAAGTCGGGGATGTTGAGGCTGAGCGTGGCCCAGAAGGCGATCATGCCCATGAGGGCGGGGAAGAAGACTGGCCAGAAATCGTCCCCCCAGCCCAGTCTGGACGGCTGATCGAGGAGTGGGCCGAAGCCGCCGGCCTTGACCGCGACCCACCCGAGGAGTACCAGCGCGCCGACGATGACGAAGGGCGCGGCCCAGTTCTCGAAGCGGCGCAGGGCATCCATGCCCCGGTGGATGATGGCGAGCTCCAGGGCCCAGAAGAGGCCGAAACAGAGCCAGAGCGTCCACGGCTGACCGCCGACCTCCCGGGCCCCGGCCCAGTGGCCGCCGAAGGCCTTGTCGAGCAGGACGAAGATGCCCTGGCCGCCGATCCAGGTCTGGATGCCGAACCAGGCGCAGGCCACCCCGGCCCGTACGAGCGCCGGCAGGTTGGCGCCGCGCAGTCCGAAGGAGGCGCGGGCGAGGACCGGGAAGGGGATGCCGTACTTGGGTCCGGCGTGCCCGGTGAGCAGCATCGGCACGAGCACGACGAGATTGGCGAGGGCGATGGTCAGGACGGCCTGGAGCCAGTCCATGCCGAGGGCGACGAGCCCGGAGGCGAGCAGCCAGGACGGGATGTTGTGGGCCATGCCGACCCAGAGGGCCGCGAAGTTGTACGTGGTCCAGCGGCGCCGCGCGAGGGGGACGGGGAGCAGGTCGTCGTTGACGAAGCGGGGGTCGGCGCCGGCCGCGCCGGGCTGGAGCTCGACGCGGCCGTCGGGTATCCGGGGTCTTTCCGCGGGTGTGGTGGCGGTCATGGCGACGGGACCCTTCAGGCGTGGAGCGCGGGGATGATCTCGGAGCCGTAGGCGTCGATGGTGCCTTCGCGGTTGTCGTGCATGTTGTAGACGGCGAACTGGTCGACGCCCAGGTCGCGGAGGTGCCGGAGCTTCTCGATGTGGGCCTCGGCGGGGCCGAGCAGGCAGAAGCGGTCGACGATCTCGTCGGGGACGAAGTCGGTGGACGGGTTGTCGGCGCGGCCGTGGTGGCTGTAGTCGTAGCCGTGCCGGTCCTTGATGTACGCGGTGAGCTCGTCCGGGACCATCCCCGAGTGCTCGCCGTACTTGGCCACCAGGTCGGCGACGTGGTTGCCGACCATGCCGCCGAACCAGCGGCACTGGTCCCGCGCGTGCGCCAGGTCGTCCCCGACGTACGCGGGGGCGGCGACGCAGATGGTGAGGGCGTCGGGGTCGCGGCCGGCGTCGGCCGCGGCCTGGCGGACCGCCTTGACCATCCACTCGGTGAGGAACGGGTCGGCGAGCTGGAGGATGAAGCCGTCGGCCTTCTGTCCGGCGAGGGCGAGCGCCCTGGGCCCGTAGGCGGCCATCCAGACCGGCAGCCTGCCGTCCTTCACCCAGGGGATGCGGATCGGGTTGCCGTCGACGACGGCCTCGCGGCCCTCCGCCAGATCGCGGATGACGTCGATCGCCTCGCCGAGCCGGGCCAGGGTGTTGGGCCTGCGGCCGGCGACGCGCATGGCGGAGTCGCCGCGGCCGATGCCGCAGACGGTCCGGTTGCCGAACATGTCGTTGAGGGTGGCGAAGGTGGAGGCGGTCACCTCCCAGGTGCGCGTGCCCGGGTTGGTGACCATGGGGCCGACGTGGAGCTTGGTGGTGTGTTCGAGGATCTGGCTGTAGATGACGAAGGGCTCCTGCCAGAGCACGGCGGAGTCGAAGGTCCAGCCGTAGCGGAAGCCGTTGCGCTCCGCGCGGCGCATCAGGCCGACGACCTGCGAGGCGGGCGGGTCGGTCTGCAGGACGAGTCCGAAGTCCACTTCGGTGGCCTCCTAGTTCAGGTACTGGCAGGTGGAGCGGGGGACGAAGCTGCCGTGGCCGGCGCGGCCGGTGAACTTGCGCTGCTCGATGACGGGTTCGCCGCGGGAGAGGACGGTCTCGACCTGGCCGGTGACCGTCTTCCCCTCGTACGCCGAGTAGTCGACGTTCATGTGGTGGGTGGCCGCGGACAGGGTCTGGGTGGCGTGCGGGTCGTAGACGACGACGTCCGCGTCGGCGCCGGGCGCGATGGTGCCCTTCTGCGGGTAGAGGCCGAACATCCGGGCCGGGGTGGCGCAGGCGATCTCGATCCAGCGGCGGCGGGAGATGTGCCCGTCGACGACGGCCTGGTGGAGCAGGTCCATGCGGTTCTCGACGCCCGGCAGGCCGTTCGGGATCTTGGAGAAGTCGCCGCGGCCGAGCTCCTTCTGGCCGACGAAGCAGAAGGGGCAGTGGTCGGTGGAGACGACCTGGAGGTCGTTGGTGCGCAGGCCCCGCCACAGGGCCGCCTGGTGCTCCTTGGGCCGCAGCGGCGTGGAGCAGACGTACTTGGCGCCCTCGAAGTCCGGCTCGGCGAGGTTGTCGGTGGACAGGAACAGGTACTGCGGGCAGGTCTCGCCGAAGACCGGCAGGCCCTTGTCGCGGGCGGCGGCGAGCTCGGCGACGGCCTCCTCGGCCGACACGTGCACGACGTACAGCGGAGCGCCCGCCACCCGGGACAGCTGGATCGCCCGGTGGGTGGCCTCGGCCTCCAGGAGCGCCTTGCGGACCTCGCCGTGGTAGCGGGGGTCGGTCTCGCCGCGGGCCAGGGCCTGCTCCACGAGGACGTCGATGGCGATGCCGTTCTCGGCGTGCATCATGATCAGCCCGCCGTTGGCGGCGCCCTGCTGCATGGCCCGCAGGATCTGTCCGTCGTCGCTGTAAAAGACCCCGGGATAGGCCATGAACAGCTTGAACGAGGAGATGCCCTCCTGGACGAGCCGGTCCATCTCCTTGAGCGTCTGCTCGTTGACGTCGGAGAGGATCATGTGGAAGCCGTAGTCGACGGCGCAGTTGCCGTCGGCCTTGGCGTACCAGGCGTCGAGCCCTTCCCGGAGGGTGTGGCCGACGCTCTGCACGGCGAAGTCGACGATGGTGGTGGTGCCGCCCCAGGCGGCGGCCCGGGTGCCGGTCTCGAAGGTGTCGGAGGCGAAGGTGCCGCCGAAGGGGAGTTCCATGTGGGTGTGGGCGTCGACGCCGCCCGGGATGACGTAGCGGTCGGTGGCGTCGATCGTGCGGTCGGCGGTCCAGCCGGCGGCGATGTCGGAGCCGTGGGCGGCGAGGGCGACGATCCGCCCGTCCTCGATCAGCACGTCGGCGTGGGTCTCGTCGGCGGCGGTGATGACGAGGCCGCCGCGGATGAGGGTTCGGGTGCTCACGGGACTACTCCCCGAAAGGTAGAGGGATCGTGAACTAGAGGTTCCTGAGGGCCTGTTCGAGGATCGCGGCGCCTTCCTCGGCCTCGGCGACGGTGAGCGAGAGCGGCGGCGCGATGCGCAGGGCGCTGGTGTTGTGGCCGCCGCCCTTGCCGATGAGCAGCCCGTTCGCGCGGGTGGCCTCCAGGACGGCGGCAGCGGCGTCCGGGTTCGCCCGGTCCGTGCCGGGCTCGGTCAGCTCGATGCCGATCATCAGTCCGCGGCCGCGCACCTCGCGTACGGCGTCGACGCCGGCGGTCGCGGCCCTGAGCCGTTCGATGAGCAGGCCGCCGACCCGGCGGGCGTTGCCCTGGAGGTCGTGGTCGAGGAGGTACGTGAGGTTGGCGAGCCCGGCGGCCATGGTGACCGGCGAGCCGCCGAAGGTGGAGATGGAGTTGGCGTCGAGGCTGTTCATGATCTCGGCGCGGGCGACGACGCCGCCGATGGACATGCCGTTGCCGATGCCCTTGGCGAAGGTGAGGATGTCGGGCGGTCCGGCCTGGCCGTGCGCCTGCCAGCCCCAGAAGTGCTCGCCGGTGCGGCCCCAGCCGGTCTGCACCTCGTCGGCGATCCACAGGATGCCGTGCCGGTCGAGGACCCGGCGGAAGGCGGCGTAGAGGCCGTCGGGCGGGGAGGTGAAGCCGCCGACGCCCTGGATGGGTTCGGCGATGAGCGCGGCGACGCCGGCGCGGGTCTGGCCGAGCACGTCCTCCAGGTCGGCGACGCACGCCTCGATGAACCGCTCGTCGGTGAGCCCGGCGTACGGGCCGCGGCTGCGGACGCCGCCGTGCACGTAGAGCGTCTGGAGCGGGGAGAGGCTGGTCGGGGACCAGCCGCGGTTGCCGGTGACGCCGACGGTCGAGAACGAGCGCCCGTGGTAGCTGTTGCGCATCGCCAGGAGCTGGTTGGAGCCGGTGTAGGCGGTGGCGAGCAGCAGGGCGGTGTCGTTGGCCTCGGTGCCGGAGGTGGTGAAGAAGACGCGGGCGTCGGGGATGCCGGAGAGGGCGGCGATCCGTTCGGCGAGCTCCACCATGGGCCGGTTGAGGTAGAGGGTGGAGGAGTGGATGATCCGCCCGGCCTGTTCGGCGACCGCCTTGGTGACCTCGGGCAGCGCGTGGGCGGTCATGGTGGTGAGGATGCCGCCGAAGAAGTCGAGGTAGCGGTTGCCGTCGGCGTCCCAGACGTGGCGGCCCTCGCCGTGGGTGAGCTCGATGGGGTGCCGGTAGTAGAGGGCCACCCAGTCGGGGATGACGGCGCGGTGGCGGTCGTACAGGTTGCTCACGGCCGCACCAGCCCGTCGTACGCGTCGGGGCGGCGGTCCCGGTAGAACGCCCATTGCTGCCGGACCTGTTCGATGAGGCCGAAGTCGAGGTCGCGGACGACGAGTTCCTCCTCCTTGTCGGAGGCGACGTCGCCGACGAACTGGCCGCGCGGGTCGACGAAGTAGCTGGTGCCGTAGAAGTCGTTGTCGCCGTACTCCTCGATGCCGACGCGGTTGATGGCGGCGACGTAGTACTCGTTGGCGACGGCGGCGGCGGGCTGTTCCAGCTGCCAGAGGTAGGAGGAGAGACCGCGGTGGGTGGCCGACGGGTTGTAGACCAACTGTGCTCCGTTGAGGCCGAGTTGGCGCCAGCCCTCGGGGAAGTGGCGGTCGTAGCAGATGTAGACGCCGACCTTGCCGACGGCGGTGTCGAAGACGGGCCAGCCGAGGTTGCCGGGGCGGAAGTAGTACTTCTCCCAGAATCCCTTGACCTGGGGGATGTGGTGCTTGCGGTACTTGCCGAGGTAGGAGCCGTCGGCGTCGATGACGGCGGCGGTGTTGTAGTAGAAGCCGGCGCCCTCGACCTCGAAGACGGGCACCACGATCACCATCCCGGTCTCCCGGGCGAGCGCCCGCATCCGCTGCACGGTGGGTCCGTCGGGCACGGGCTCGGCCCAGCGGTAGTGCTCGGCCTCCTGCACCTGGCAGAAGTACGGGGCGTTGAACACCTCCTGGAACCCGATGACCTTCGCCCCCTGCCGGGCCGCCTCGCGGGCGTGTTCCTCATGCTTGGCGATCATGGATTCGGTGTCGCCGGTCCAGGTCGCCTGGACGAGCGCGGCGCGTACGACGTCGGTCATGAGCTGCTCCTTCGGCACGGCGTCAGAGAGCCTCTACGCACGTAGACGCGATGCGTAGGAGGAGAACGTAAGCCCCGTCACAGCCCGGAGCAAGACCACTGCCGTGAAGCAGCGGAGTCGATCATGTTTCATACCCGAGTGGTCGACGTCGGACACGTAACGACACGTCCGGGTACATGTCGATCTTGCCGTACCGGTCCGCGCTGCGGGGCGCCCCGCCGGGCGGGCGGACCGGGGGTGCACCGGCGGGCGGCGTCGGTCGTCTCCCAAGGCGCGCGCGGGGAGGCGGGCTTACCGGCCCGGTGATGACC